>CACXDL010000018.1 GCA_902766395.1 uncultured bacterium | reverse complement strand
GAATATGGGCATGTGGTGGAATGGTAGACACGCTAGTCTTAGGAACTAGTGCGAAAGCGTGGGAGTTCGAGTCTCTTCATGCCCAGTAATAGGCGGCTTGGGAGTACCTGAACCGCCTATTACTTTATATCGGAGATATAAAAGAGTTTTTGATTTCAATTCTAATTTTTATAAATATAAGGAGAATCTCTAAATATATGATATACGACTGCTTTACTTTTTATAATGAATTAGAATTACTTGATTTGAGATTAAATATCCTAAATGATGTTATAGATAAATTCGTTCTTGTTGAGATGAACAAGACTCATATGGGCGAGTATAAGCCTTTTATTTTTGAAGAGAATAAAGAAAAGTTCTCTAAATTTCTTGATAAAATTATCCATGTAAAAATCAACAAATCTCCTGATATAATTAAATCAAAAGAGGACATTAATGGGAATAAATGGATCTTAGAGAATTATCAACGAGATCAAATAATGCAAGGACTAAAGGATGCCAAAGAAGAAGATGTAGTTATAATATCTGACCTTGATGAAATTCCAAACCCAGATTGCATAAGAAAATATACTAATGGTATTCAAACTCTAGAACAAAAAAATTTTTATTATTATTTGAATTATTTAAATGTTTCTGAACCAATTTGGGAACACGGCTCTAAAATTGGTCATGTATCAGATTTAAAAGAACCTAAACAAGTACTTCCATATTCTGAAAGCTACTCCTATACGGAAAAAGGTAAACCTACATATTTTAGATTTTGTAAGGGAGAGAGAATAAAAGATGGAGGTTGGCATTTTAGCTTTGTAATGGATATTGATAAAATGATTACAAAAAGGAAATCTATTGTTGAACAGCAATTCAATACTGAAGAGAACATGAGTTATGATTATATTCAACGCTGCATAAAGGCAGGCAAAGATCTTTATGGCCGAAAATATTTGTACAAAGCTATAAATATAGATAAATCATATCCTGAATATATAAGAAATAATAAGCAAAAATATTCTAATATTATATTCAAAATTACACCCCAATATTACATTACTTTATTACATATAAATTTCAAAATATTTATTAGAAATACAGCACTGAATATATGTTCTATTAAAAATCAATATTCAAATAACAAAAAATATAAAGTCCTGACAATTTTTGGGATAAAAATTAAATTCAAAGTCTCTGAAATCCATACCTACACAGAAAAAAATTAATTTATATAAATATTTATAAACAACTCTAATAATTTAATTATGCAGTTGCAATGAATTTAATCCCAAAAGATTGTTTTTGAATACTACTGAGATCTTGAATATTATCAATACGCGTACTCTTACCTGCGGTGATTATTATGATAAAAAGAAAAATATTTGCTGTTTTTTATAAATAGTTTGCAGAAGTTACATTTTGTTACAAAAAGGCAATTATTTTATATGAATATACTTTATATATACATAAGGGATATTAAAGGGGATAATAATGACACCAATTCAACCAGTTGGGAATTTTAGGTATATACCTAGCTTAAATAGTTCTAATTTATTTACAGATCAATTATATGTTCCGAATCTATCAAGCTGCAATCCATTTTTGCCGTTATTAACTTTTCAAATGCCCAAAATAAATATAGATTTCAGCAGTTTCGCAAGTACTTCTGTCGGAAGAAGAATTATAAGCGAATCTGGAGGCAAAAGCGGAGATTTACTTTCTATAGCAAGAAGATACATCGGATATAATGAAAAAGACGGATCATATTTAAGATTTACAAATGGGCGCAGAGAAGCATGGTGCGCAGATTTTGTATCATATTGTGCCAGAGAAGCAGGCTTAAACAGTCCTAATTCAAGCTCTGTTGAAGGTATAAGACAATGGGGCAAAGCAAACGGAAGATATTCAACAACAAATGCCAAAGTTGGAGATGCTGTGATTTTCAAAAACGGAATGTCTCATACAGGAATTATTGAATCTATATCAGGTAACACCATTACATGTATTGAAGGCAATACTTCTGATAAAGTTGCAAGAAGAACATATTCAATTAACGATCCAAGAATAAGTGGATTCGTATCATTAGCATAAATATGCCCGAGGGGATTCAAACCCCTGACCTTGAGCTTCGGAAACTCACGCTCTATTCAACTGAGCTACGGGCACATAAATCATATTAAAAAAGCGGGTTTGTGACCCGCTTATATTATAAAATAAAATTATTTTTTATAAAAATAATCAGAAGCATTAACAGGAGTTCTTACAGATTCCTCAGTTTCGAAAAACGGACAAGAAGAAATATTAATTGCCGCTGCAATTACAGAGCTTGGGAATATTTCAACAGCATTATTTAAATCATTTACAGCACTGTTATAAAATCTTCTTGCAGCAGCGATATGCTCTTCTACTTCTGAATATGTCTGCATAGCCTGAACCATAGTTTGATCAGATTTTAATTGCGGATAGTTTTCAACACTGACAAAAAATTGTCCCATCTTTGATGTAATTTCATTATCCAATTTAATTTTTTCAGAAATAGTGTCCGGATTTGAACGAATAGCTGAAGCTGCGGTTCTTAGCTCTGTTATTTCTGTCATTAAACCTTTTTCGTGTTCCATAAAACGATTTGCTATCGTTAAGATATTTGGAATAAGATCGTATCTTTTTCTTAACTGAACATCTATACCACCCATTGCTTCTTTAACTTTATTCTTCTTTTGAATAAGTTTGACATACAAACCATAAAGGATAAAGCAAACTAGCAATAAAATTGCACCGGAAACGACAATAAAAATCAAGCTGAAATCCAACATACAAATTCCTTTCATTAAAAATAAACATATTAATTATAACATATTGGTGTATTAATTACAATCCTAACTTTTTATCCAGTTTAAAGTGGTCAACAAACTGAAGAATAGATACAAACTCTTCGAATAACACTTCAAACTGCGTAGAATTAGTGATTGGCTTTGTTAAACTGCAAAGATTAAATAAGTCTCCAGTTGTATAAGGAGCCAAATATATATATTTGTCATGAAAAGAACAAAAAGTACCTAAAGAAACAAACGCTGCTGTTAAATTTTTTAATCTTTCCATAAATGCCGTTGTAAGAAGATATCTTGATTCTATTTGATCTGTTGAATATATTGAGAAATTGTCATTAAATTCTTTGTCCTCTAAAACAACTTGCTCAAGGTGTGCTTTCTTCAAATCGCTGCAATCTGTCACTTCCACAGTTTTTGGTCTGACTACAGTAATTCCTTCAAAAGATTTATTCATAGACATTCGAATAACAACACCATTAAATACTGTGTAAGTATGCTTATTCCTATGTATTTCATAGGAGCATTCAGACATTAAAACCTCTACACCTCTGTACTTTCCAAGAAAGCAATCATCAAATGTTTTGGAACACGATTTGTCATTCGGGAAAAGCATTGCTTCTGAAATATCCTCCGCCGTAACAGGAGGTTTTTCCTGCCAGTAAAAACCCGGAACTGCCTGCATTAGTGTTGGCATAATTTTCTTTTTAATTTTCTTTTCAAAGGATTTTTTTAACCAACCCCATAACGCAAAAGCCCCAGCAATGCATAAAGCAGCAGCATCACCGGCGCCACGCCCGTTTATGGATATAAAAAATATAATACCTAATATTACTAATATAGAAGCACCAACAATTGCCCCGGCAAGTCTTTTTTTACGTTCAGACTCAAATACGGCAATCTCAGGAATAACTTTGTTATATACAAGATCCCTGTAATCCTTTTGAAATTTTTTTATAGAATATTCGTCTGATTCTTTTTCAATATTTGCTTCAGGCTGTTGTCCCTCTTCAATTGGAGAGACTTGTGTATCAGAGGAAGGATCTTCGGAAACATTCTCTTGTATCTTTGGGAGCAAATTGTTTTTAATAGAAAAGCCTTTACCAGAGCCTTTTATACTTGGAATCGTCATTGCTATACCTCTCTTTATTTTTCGTCAGCCAATACAACGGTAAAATCAGAGCTTGCACATAAATAATTAGAAGGTTCATACACAAATTGCTTTGATTTTACATCCGGAACATCTTTCTTTAAATCTGCATAGTAATCAATCGTTACATAATCAGAATGAGAAATAAATTGAGAATGGGTAGAGTTGGTAGATCCGGTACATATAACCTTTAATCCTGCTTCCTGCAACTTAGACTTCAATAATTTCGCATCTTCACTACGCGACGGAGAATTCATTATACTTACGGTATAAAATTCTTTTTGTCCCTTTTCTTTTTTTCTGTATATTAATCTATCTATTACTTTTTGTGTTTTATCAGGATCTAAAATCCAATAACTTATAAAACCAGATCTGTTAGGGCCTCCAGGAAGCATAGCAATTTCAATATTATCCATATCAAAATGCGTTGCAAGCATAGCATATTGAGTCATTTCATAAGTTGAAAGATCTGTTTTCACGTATTTATTAACAACCGAAATTATATGAGGTATTTTTACTACTGTTTCCGGTTTTTTCAAATCCACAAGCAAGCCTCTCAAAAACCATTGTTGACGTTTTGTTCTGCCTATATCGCCGGTTGCATCATGGCGGAACCTTAGATATTCTACGACATTTTTATCTGTAAGACGATGCTTCCCTTTTGTAAAGTTTATATGCAAATTTCCTGAATAATCATCATAGTGCATATTTTTTTCAACGTATATATCCACACCCCCAAGGGCTTTAACCACTGCCCTGACGCCTTTATCATGGAATATTATATATCTGTCAATTTTGACTCCTAATGTTTCTTCAACTGTTTTTAAAGTCATTTTTATCCCACCAATAGCATGGGCAGCATTTATCTTTTGAGTCATGCCGTTTGGAAGAAAGACTTTGCTGTCGCGAGGAATTGAAACCGCATTAACGGTTTTTGTTCTTGGATCAATATTCATTAAAATCATTGTATCAGTTCTTGTCCCAACCCATAAGTCAGAATCTGCACCATTTGAATCCACTCCAAGTAACAAAATATTCTGTCTTCTTGGTCCAAAAGGGAAACTAAATTCGGGAGAATTTTTTGAACTATTTCCCAGAGAAAGCCTTGAAAGAATTTTAACAATCATTGAGTCTTTTCCGAACTTCTCTTCAAGCATATTCTGATTATTTGCGTATAAAAGCATTCCTGCCAAGACCAAAACAAAAAATATAATCATTAATGATAACATTTTTTTAAATGGGGAAGCTACAGGTTTATTAGGACGCAACCGAGCATACCTGTCAGCTTGATAATTATTTGACCTGTATCTTCTTGGTGCGGTACTGGTAGCATTTGAAGAAGATCTTCTTGCTTTATACCTTTTTGGATTATTATCATTTTTCATACTTAACACTTTCTATATGTATACATTATAATACTACAATAAATTTATTTTAATAGATATACAATAAAGAGGGGAATTTTGATTAATCTCACTTGAAAATGATATTAATAATTAAATCTTTACAAAATTTTACAATTATGGCTTGCAAAAAAAACAATACTCTCAAAGAAAAATATGATTAATTGGCACAAAAATTATATTTTTTTTTATAAAAAAGAGTTTAAAAATCTTATTTTTATAAAATCATCTAAAATTTCATCTTTACATTTGCTTTATATTTGACAAGAAAATAGCAATTTTAAAAATTGCCAACTTTTAAATAACATGTAGTTTGGTTATAATATTATTGAAAATAGCGAAAACACAAACAATATATGATAAATAAAGTTGAATTAGGTAGTATCGAAAAACATAATAGTATTTACACCCATAAACATCGCGAAAAAAACGCAGCCGGTGTAAATTTTACAGGTCTTGGGGACGTGTTACTTAAGACTGTTCAGGTTTGTGAAGAACATCCAATGATAAATGTTTCATTTTTGGATTGTACCACTGCAATATTTCCGAGAACAATAATTGAAACAGTCGCAGGGTCAAAGAGTAATGACAAAAACGAAGAAAACCCTAAAAGACATCTAAACATTTTTGGAGGCTTTGAAGCTTTTAGAAGAGAGTCTTCCGGATTGTTTATAAATTGCCTTATTCCAAGTTTTATTGTTGTTGGAGTTGCTAAATTACTAAAAAGACCTATTATGGGAAATTTTAAAGCCTCTGATTTGACAAAATCATGGGCTAACAGCGAATCGCTTGATAAAATACAAAACTATTACCTGGCAGCAAAAGGTTCTACTACACAAGAAAGAATTTATAACACCTTAGACTCCCTTATAAGGGATATTTCAGGCGCAGACGGAAAAGAAATAAGATCTTTTGAAAGCATTCTTTCCAAAGACAAAAAAAATTACGAAGCAATTCTTCAAGAAACCGCAAAAAATATTACGCAAGGAACATCTAAGGCAAACAAAGGACTATGGGCAAGATTTAAAACCGTATTTTCTGGATCTTCCGAATATACAGAAGATTTATATAAATACCTTGTGAAGAATACAGGAATAGCCGAAAATATAAGATTTGCAGGAGATCAAAAGTTTTCTACCAGCAATCTAAACCACATTTGCACAAGTGCAGGCGAAATCCTTCACGGAATAGTTGCAGAAGGAATTCAAGACAATAATGCACAAATAAGCAAATACTTTAACAAAGCCAAAAAGCTTGTTAACGGAAAGAGTGCTATAGGACTTTTGGGAATTATTATCCCTCTTGCTATTTCAGCCCAGCCTATAAACAGATGGATTACGCATAAACTATCAGGCAAAAAAGGTGCACCGATATACAATGATGACAAAGAAAGACATTTAACACCAGCAGAATCAAAAAAATTAACTGCAGAAAAATTCTTTGCAGTGCCTCTAATGTGGGCTGTTGCAGGTTTGTCAATGATATTAGACAGACCATCATTAAAAATGTTCCAATTTAAAGGAATATTCCCTACTATGGATCAGGCAAGAATTATTTCAGCGGCAACATTTTCAAGCAGAATAGCAGCATCTGAGGACTCTAATGAATTAAAGGAAAATACTATCAGAGATATCGCAACTTTTTCAAGCTTCTATTTCTTGGGAGACTATGCAGCTAAAGCAATTGCTACTTTACTGGAAAAACTAAATCCTGATATTAAACTTATAAATCAATTAAAGGAAGCAAAACCGGGAGCCAACACACTTCAGAAATTATGGCACTGGGCTAAACACACAACCATGAAATCTTCCGAAGAATTAACTTCAATAACAGATGAAGCATTAAGAACAAAAAGTAGAAACCTTCGCTCTTGGTGCCACACAGGAAACATTGTATTCTCTTTATTGTCTTTGGGAATATTTATTCCACTATATACAAGAACTCAAACAAATAAAAAGAAACAATTGGAAATGGAAAGAAACGCAAAAGAACTTGCAGCATCTGCAACTTTCACTAGCAAATTATCAAAATCACCGGCGTTTAAATCTTTTACATTAGTAGATCAAAAGGTAGCATAGATGAAAGTAGACAACAACTTTAGACAATACAATATAAATTCAGCAAATTCGGCAAAAACAGCTTTGAATAAAAAAGAAAATCAAACAAACTTTACCGGAATATCACCTGTTGAAATTCTGAAGTTTTTGGATACAAACCAGGCTTGGGGTGCAAATTTTGTTGATTTTGGCTTCATGGTATTACCTAGAACTGCTACAGACTTTACAAGAGGTGCTGACGCAGGATGGGAAACCGGTAGACGTGAAAGCATGGGAACAATTAACGATTCTTCTGTAGGATTATACGGTTCTGCAGCAGGACTTGCGTTGGCGTCCGGTTTAAATAAAGCATATGATCTTGGATCAAGAGATATGAAACTTTCATCCATTTTCGCCGATTCTGAAACCATCGATATGATGGGCAAGATTTGGCATGAAGAACTGCCGAAAAGTACAAAAGACCCTCTTTTACTTAGATTAAAGAAAACTCTTGGTAATTATCAGGTGTACGACGGGGAAAAATGGGTTCAATTTAAACCTGAAGATATTGACAAAGCTGCAAGACTAATCCATAAAGAAGTAAAATCATACGAACACTTATCAAAAGAAACAAAATATGATGTTATAAAAATTTTGACATCTTCACATAATCTTGAAAACAATTTTAGAATAATTGCAGAAAAAGGTAAAAAAGTCCACTCTTCAAGATATTCTATAGCATCAATCGTTGAAAACACCTTTAAACTCTCTAAAATCTTCTCTAAAGAAACTGTTGTTGAGGCTTTCAATGATGCAAACGGAGATATTAGAAATAATAAATTTATTAAATCATTGAAGAAGATGAACAGAAACCGCTCTTTATGGGGTGTTGGTATAGCGACATTGGTTGGAACTTCAACTCAGCCAATTAACATGTACCTGACAAAACGCAAAACAGGAAAAGACAATTTTGTTGGAGGTGGGGAAAAAGATTCTTCATTCAAATTCAAAGCTGAAAAAGCACTGGTTGCAACCCTTTTTGGACTTGGAGTTATTGCAACAATTGGAAAACCTTCAGAATTAATCAAGAATCTTCAATTTAAGGGATTTTCTCCAACAATTAATCAATTAAAATTTATATACGGTGCAACTATTTTTTCAAGATTTTTAGCCGCAAGAAATGAAAATGAATTAAAAGAATCTTCTGTTAAAGATATTCTTGGATTCACAAACTGGCTTATATTGGGTAACTTTGTTCAAAAACTCGTTGCACAGGCCTTCGATTCTTCTTTAATTAAACAGGAAAAAGTCGGTGGAATCCTGGATTGGATAAGAACATCATCTTTAAAAACAAGAGATGAAGTTCTTCATTCATTCTTAGGTAAAGACGCTTTCAAAAATGG
>CACXDL010000017.1 GCA_902766395.1 uncultured bacterium | reverse complement strand
CGATGGCTCAATTTGCCCGGATTGTAAAAGCAGTAGTGATAATTCATTTAGATGTTGTTCAAGTTCAGGTAGAAAATCTCAAATAACCAATAAAGAGGATAGTTGTTGTTCGTATGCGCAGATATTCAATACAGTATTTGCTTGTAGACCGACATTAGAACCTGAACCAACTGTTCCTACAACACCAACAGCTCCTACCGTTCCTACAACACCTACTACTCCGTCAGCGCCTACAACACCTACTACTCCTACTACTCCTGAAGAACCTAAAAAAGTAACTGTCAGTGCAGAATGCGGGGAAATTTTTAGATCTGGAGTCTCAAGAATAGGGTGTCAAATTACTGCGTCAGAAGGAGATTTAAGCAGGTATCGTGTTTCAATGGAATACCAAGCACATGCAGGAGAAGCTTGTCTGGATGATATGAATCCTGATCCTGATCCTAATGTTGATACACAGAGCAATCCTTATGGACAATTTACTTGTAGCAATTCAAATGGTTATTGTGAGGATCAGTGGTTTGAGCCAGCAGGAGGTTTTGACATCTCAAGATGCCGCTATCGGTATGTTTTTCAATACATAAAAAATTGTGCATTGTATAAAGATGGACAATTAGTAAAAACCGGATCTGTCGGAACTTATTTTCAACAAAAACCATTGTCTTATACTTATCCTTATACATTAAAAAATGCAAAAGTATCTGTAATACAAACATATTTTGATATGGGCGGTGTATCTTGTGTTATAGACTATGAATATGAAGAATGACCTGCAAAACAAAGAATGTAAGTTGGACAAAGTACCAGGCGTACCATTTTAAATGACTGTTTCTTTCCTAATGAAGTTGGATGGGAGGGGCTGATAGAGTGCTAATGAGCCCTTGTAAGAGTGTACTCCTCTTTACTTTTTCCCTTACAATGGAAGAAAAATGGATGCCCATATTTAATAATAAGCTGGATTGCTTCACTCCGTTCGCAATGACATATTATTAGAGACTTTTGTTTCATGTCATTCCGAGCCCGATTAGGGCGTAGGAATCCAGCTTTTTTCAGCAAATCAAACCTCATCCGCTCGCAATGACGTGTCTATACACTACAATTGTCATGCTGAACTTTACAAAACGAACAAGCGAGGTACGAGCTTTGTGAGCTTGTATGCGTCAGCGAAGCTGTCAGCTGTTTTAGTATCTATTAATTGTTGTCAAATAGCAGATCCTGAAATAAATTCAGGATGACATGTTTCTATATTTAGTAAATATCTACTTTTATTTTTTGTAAACAGGTTTTTGTCGATTTGTAAGTTTTATGCAACAATTAAAATCTGTAACCCAATTTTGAAGAATTGAAGCTTAAAAATGATTTTAATTTTTCAATAAAATCCATTGTGTTTTGTTTTTCTTCTTTAAATTCGATATCAGATACACTCATCCCGTCAGGAAAACTAACCCAAAGTATTGGGTTCTCTTCGCTATTTAACATCTAACTCCTCCAGCTGGCTAATTTTTGTATTTATTTCTCGCATAAGGTTTATATTGTCTGTTTTGCGAGCTTGTTTTTGCGCTTTTTTCAGTAGTGTATATGCTTTGTCTATGTTATTAAATTCAACCATTATATCTGCAGCGGCAATGTAATTCTGTGCGGTTTTTGCCGGAGTTTTACCATCGGTATAATTTTTTACTGCCTGAGAATATGATTTTAACGCTTTTTCAGGTTCTTCAAATTTAATATACGCTTTTCCGGTGTTTGATGATACATATCCTTTAAGATTATGATTATTGGTTTCAGATGCCAAATCTTGTGCAATACCATAATAATCAAATGCTTCTTTGTCATACATATCGGTATAAATATTTCCTATTTTAGTAAGTGAAGCTGATTGAGCAGGAAGATTTTCAGCCTCTCCTGCGTGAGAAACAGCACTTACATAATGATCAAGGGCCGGTGTAATTTGGTTTATATCATCATAAATCTGTGCCATTGAATAATATGCCTTTGCTCTTACATTTTCATCTTTTGAAAGTTTAATAGATTTGTGGTAACTTTTCAGGGCCTGCGGCAAATAGTCATGGTGATCATATATTTTTCCTACTTCAAAGTAGATTTTACCTGAAGTTTCTTCATCTTTAATTTCACTTGCTCTGTTTAATGCTTTTTCAAATGATTTTATTGCCTTTTCAGGATTTTGGGCATACGCATATTTCTTTGCTTGGATAAATAGAGATTTTAACTGTTTGTCCTGAGGAATTTTAACCCCTCCCGCAACTGAGATAGGGATTATTTTAGTTTTGTCCTCTGTTTGGATAGTTGCTTCTTCCTGAGAAGTTTCTTGTAGATTTTCTTCTCTTTTTGTTTGGCTTGTTGTTCCGTCAGGGAATTTTACGAGAAATCTTTCATTAATTTCATTGTCATCGTATTTGAAATTTATATTCTGTAAAAATAAGGTGTCGACCCAGTTTTCAACTACTTTTGAATCTTTATTTAATGTTGCTGATATGTGTCCGTCGAGGATTGATGCAGCATTTTTAAGATTTGATTTTACAAGTTTTACATTCGGGTTGTCTTTTTTAACCTGAGTTTCGATTAATGAAATATAACTGTTAACTTCCTGAGATAAATCTTCCGGAGTTCCTATAGCGATAGCGGTATTTTTAAAATCTTTAATTATTTGTGCAATGTTTATATCATTGATAGTTGTTGTTTGGGTGTTTCCGTTTTGGACAGGTGCAGTTGTTGTTTGTACGTTTTGTTGATTTTGTTGAGCATTGATATTTACACTGCTGTATGCTCCTGCTCCGATATTGAATTTCTGTTCGTAGGCAGGAGTATATGCAGGTTTTTTAGGTTCTACATATTGCAAACCTTTGCTTTGTTGATTTTGATTATTTGCCTCTTCGCGCTGGGCATTTGCAGCAGCAGATTTTTCATTGTCTTCACGTTCTTTAACCTGATTTCTGCCGTTTTGGTTTACGTATGGTCTTTGTATTATATTGGTTAAACTTAAACCCATTTACACTATCCGCCTTCTCAAGTCTGTTAACACTACATTTGTACCATATTTATTAATTAATGTAGTCATACTTATGTATGATTTTTTCATGATTGGTTTAAGTTTTTTTTTTGAAAAGTCAATATTTTAGGCAAATGATGTTTGATATATTTCATTGATTTGTACTATTGAAATAATAAGCCATGTGTAGTTTAATATTCTACAAAGGAAAGAATTATGCTCGAGATCTCAAAAACTCAGGAAGACGGAACCTTAAAGAAGCTGGAACTGAATGAAGCAGTTTCGGGGTCTTGGTTTAATCTGATTAATCCAACACACGAAGAAATTCAGCAGGTCTCTTTAGTTCTTGGTTTGGATGAAAGTTTTCTGAATAACTCATTAGACGCAGACGAGTTATCTCGTATGGATTTTGAGGATGGAAATCTTTTGGTCATCATAAATGTTCCGGTTATGGACGATGATGGCAACTTTGATACATTGCCTCTTGGTTTAATTTTTACTCCGGAAAGTATGATTACTGTTTGCTCTCAGGAAAATAAAATTATAAGTTCTTTTAATGAAGATACTGCAAAATTTTTTGATACTCGTCAAAAGGCTAATTTTATGTTGAGTATTTTGTTTAGGGCAGCAAAATTTTATTTGAGATATCTTAGTTTGATAAATAAACAAACAGATAATATTGAAGAATCTTTAAGGAAAACAACTAATAATAAAGCGCTTTTCCAATTGATGGAAATTCAAAAATCTTTGGTATATTTTACAACTGCCCTTAAAGATAATCAGTTGGTGCTTCAAAAATTATTAAGGGTTGTCAACGCAAATGCAGCCAACCTGCAATCAATTTTAAAATTTACCGAAGATGATATTGATATGCTGGAAGATGTTATTATTGAAAACAAACAGGCATCAGAGATGGTTGAAATGCACAGAACAATTCTTGAAAGTATGATGGACTGTTTGGCTTCTATTATAAATAATAACTTAAACCTTGTTATGAAATTTTTGGCGTCAATTACAATTATTATGTCAATTCCTACAATGATAGGTAGTTTTTGGGGAATGAATGTCCCAATGCCTTTTGGGGAAAATAGTTTTGGTTTTATGATTGTAATATTGATATCAGTTTTGGCAACTTGTGTTGCAGCGATATTCTTTAACAGAAAAGGTATGATGTAAAAGGTTTTATGCTATATTTTTCAAGTATCATTTTGATACTTTATTAATCAATAAAAAACCTACGCATTATGCGTAGGTTTTTTATGTATTTTTTTACTATGCTTCTTGTTCAGGTTCTTCTTTTATATTACGGATAGATTCTTTACCTGATGCAACATTTTTATCTTTGAATTTAGTAATCTGTCTTGCAAATTTATCAGCTAAAAGGTCAATACTTGCATACATGGATTCTGCAGATTCTTCACTGCGAATTGCTCCGGAATTTGTTCTGCAAGTCAATTCTGCAATATGCTTTCCTTCTGCTGAAGGGTTTTTAATTACGGTTAAAACAACATCAATACCTTGAATTTGATCATAGCGAGTTGCTACTTTTCCAATCTTTTCCTTAACATATGCTTTAATTGCATCTGTAATTTCAATGTTTTTTCCGTTTACGTGAATATGCATGTCTAACCTCCAATTCTATACTATGCTTTGACAGTATAACACAGAATATGGATTTTTTAAAGCCTCTTTTATTTATTCTTCTGCTAAGAATTGAGGCAATTCAACATCAGGAGTTCCTATAACTCTGACTAATTCCAAAACGGATGCTTTCATTTGACATTTTTGTGAGGAACCGCTAAAGAAATCTTTGTAAAAACAGCCTTCGCAATTACATCCTCTTTTATAACATTCAACAGCCGTAGCAGTCCATCTTCTTACAGCAACAGCTCTTCCCATATCTCTACTTCTAAACAATTTATATAATCTCCACTTTTTAAAATAAACTACCAACATTATAAAAGATATATTGGTATATCTCCCCTAAAGCCCTTATATCAACTGGTTTTGAACTTTATATTTTTATTATAAAAAATAAGATTCAGATTTCAAGAGGAAAACATGCTCATATGAAGTTTTGTTACAAGGTGCTAAAACGCTTATAGTGTTAGTTTTAACCGTTTTTGTATTGGTCCGAAACCATGCTATATCATGCTTCTACATGGTATGCTACCCCTTAAAACCATGTCACGCCATGGTTTTATAAGGATTATATTATTGTTAAGAATTGTAAAAGATTCCTTAAATATGCCATTTTGCGACAACAAAATTAAAAAAATATGCAGGAAAGGCATGAACAAAAATTACAATCCATGCCTTTTCCTTACGATACCAACTGCCAGAGTCATGCAAATTCTGCGCGGTATCGTATCTTTGTATCAATCCGTATTGTTGCATGTCTGCTGAAGTCGCAGTGTAACTTCGGAACCCTGATACAAAGTATTCTTATGTTTACATATTTATTGTAGTTTTTTTTATTTATATTTTCATTGGTATTTGTGCTTATTTTTAAATCTATTCTTTTAGCGGATGTATTTTATGAATGTTGCCGGCATATTTTTTATAAACAGGAGATAAATATGGTTTGCAAGATGTTATTATTTGATTTTAGGGAAACAGAGCATTGGTTTTTTGAAAAAAACAAGCTTGAAAATTTTGATATAACTTTTTATAAAAACAGCTTAAACGAAAAAACTATTGCACAACTGAGCGACACAGAACTTGAAAATACAACAGCTATAAGCGTTTATAAATTTTCAAAATTAACGGATAAAGTTTTACAATGTTTTAAAAATTTACGGGTAGTAACATTTAGAACAAACGATTTTAGTCACATAGATTTAAAAACATGCGTTGAACGAAATATAGCAGTATTAAATGTAGAAACAGCAGAAACAGAAAATGAATACACAATTTTAAACAAATCATTCAAAATGGTAACAGAAGTACTGTGCGGATGCAGAAATAACAGAATTATTTAATCATTATTTGGGCAGAAATCACTCCAAACATAAAATCCATTCTTTTAACAAATTTAAAACCATGCTCACAAAATTCCGAGATTAATTCATTAGGTTCAGGATAAATTTCTTTTGAATTTAAAAGATATTGATAACTTTGAGCATTTACATTTTTAAATTTTGCTATTAAAGAAACAAGAAAACCAAATATATTACTAACAAAATTATGTTTTCCAAAATCAAGATGAAGAAATTTTCCGCCTTTTTTGAGTGTTCTGTATATTTCATCAATAGCTTTTGATCGATCTTGTATGTTTCTTAGTCCAAAACCAATTGTAATATAGTCAAATTCTTCATCTTTAAATGATAATTTTGTGCAATCGCCAATATTAAATGCTTTTTTAGGATTTTTTATCCTTGCAAGTTTAAGCATTTTTTCTGAATTGTCTATACCGATTACTCTTGCTTTTGGTTGAATTTTTGTAATTATTCGGGTAAAATCTCCCGTTCCGCAGCACAAATCAAGAATCATTGTATTTGCTTTGATATTTAGATTTTTTAATGCAAGAAATTTTATAATTTTATGAGTCCCAAGAGATATAAGATTATTCATCTCATCATAATATGATGAAATCTCATTAAACATATTTTTAATATTTTCAGGATCTTTATTTATCATTATTTGTTTATTTTATCCAAAAATTTAGTCAGAGCTATTTTGACATGAGAATATGTTATTCCGCCTTGCATATAAGCAACATAAGGTTCTCTCATAGGGCCGTCAGCGGATAATTCTATAGTAGAACCTTCGATAAATGTTCCGCCTGCCATAATAACTTTATCCTCATACCCTGGAATATGTTCGGGAATCGGTGTTACATAAGCATTTATCGGCGACAAAGATTGAATTGTTCTGCAAAATTCTTCTAACAATTCAGGCTTGCCAAATGTTATATTTTGAATAATATCTGTTCTTTTTTCATTATATTTCGGATAAGAATTATAACCGATTTCATCAAATATTTTAGAAGCAAGAACAGCGCCTTTAACAGCATCACAAACAACAGACGGAGCCATAAATAAACCTTGAAATATAAGTCTGTGCTGATTAAACATTGCACCGCCTTCGCAGCCGATACCCGGTGCAGTAAGTCTGTTTGCGCTTCTGTCTACATATAATTCTTTTCCTGCTATATATCCCCCTGCTTCAACTAATCCGCCGCCGGGGTTTTTTATTAAAGAACCGCCGATTAAATCCGCACCGACTTCTAACGGTTCTTTTTTATCAACAAATTCACCATAACAATTATCAACAAAGCAGATACAATTTGGATTTTTTTCTTTAACAATTTTGCAAATATGTTCGATTGTCTCAATAGTTAAAGATTTTCTTGTAGAATAACCTTTGGATCTTTGAATTAGAACCATTGTTGTAGTCTGATCAACTTTATTTTTTATTCCTTCAAAATCAATATCGGTATTATTTATCAAAGGAACTTCATCATACAAAACACCATTGCCAATTAATGAAGAACGTCTTGTTTCCTCATCTCCCATTGTACCGATAACTTCCTGCATTGTGTCGTATGGAGCACCCGCAACAGATAATAATTTATCTCCATGTTTAAGATTTCCAAACAATGCACAAGCTAAAGTATGAGTTCCTGATGCGAAATGTATTCGTACCAAAGCTTTTTCAGCTTTGAATACCTGTGCAAAAGTTTTGTCTAATACTTCACGCCCCAAATCATCATGTCCGTATCCAGAAACTGTATAAAAATGTTCAGGAGCCACTCTGTTATCATAAAAAGCCTGTAAAACTTTTTCCTGATTATAATCTCTTATATCTTCAATAATTTCAAACTGTTCACGCAGACTGTCCTGCGCTTTTTTAATAATATCTTTGCTATTCATATTTTATAAAATCCTTTAATAAAAATATTTTAAGACAAGTATATTTTATGGTCAATAAAATTCAAAAACTTGCACGACATGTCTTTTTTAATTAAAATGAAAACAAGAGAGATTTAATATAGAAGGGATTTATAAAATGGCAGTTGAAAGACAGAAAGTACACGAGCAGGATAAAATAGCAAGACGTTCAAATTTTGAAGCTGTGGAAAGTAATTTGACTCCGGAACAGGTTAAATTAGAAGCATCACGCTGTTTACATTGCAAAAATCCCCGCTGTGTTCAGGGATGCCCTGTAAATATTCAGATTCCTGATTTTATTGAAGAATTAAAACAAGATAATATTGACAAAGCAGGTGAAATAATTCGTCAGACAAGTATGCTTCCATCAGTATGCGGTCGTGTTTGCCCTCAGGAAAGACAATGCGAAGGCAATTGTATTTTAGGCATAAAGGGAGAACCTGTTGCAATTGGCGCATTAGAAAGATATGTCGGTGATAATACAAAAGCAAAAACAACTGAAATTATTCCTTCAGGTAAAAAAGTTGCGATAGTCGGCTCCGGTTGTGCCGGTATTACAGCTGCTGCAGACTTAAGAAAAGCAGGGCATGAAGTTGTTGTTTTTGAAGCACTTCACAAGCTTGGCGGAGTTTTGAGATATGGTATTCCGCCATTCAGACTGCCAAGAACATTTTTAGACAGAGAAATTTCAAATTTAAAAGAAATGGGAGTGGAATTCAAAACTAATGTTATTGTAGGAAAATCGATTACAATTCAGCAATTAAAAGATGACGGTTTTGACGCAATATTTATTTGTTCCGGTGCAGGATTGCCAAAAATGATGGGTATAAAAGGCGAAAACTTAAACGGAGTATTTTCTGCAAATGAATTTTTGACAAGAATAAACTTAATGGGTGCATGGAAACAAGATTCCGTAACTCCGATAAGAATTGGTGAAAAAGTTGCGGTAATCGGCGGCGGTAACGTTGCAATGGATGCAGCAAGAACAGCAGTCAGAGTCGGTTTTAAAGAAGTTTCAATTCTTTATCGCCGTACCGAAAAAGAACTTCCGGCACGTCTGGAAGAAATTCGTCATGCAAAAGAAGAAGGAATTATATTCAAATTTTTACACGCCCCTGTTGAAATTTTGGATAAAGACGGATATGTAGGCGGTATGAAATTTGAAATTATGGAGCTTGGCGAACCTGACGAATCAGGCAGACGCAGACCTGTCGGAACAGGAGAATATGTTATTGAAGATGTTGATACTGTAATTGTAGCACTCGGAACAAATCCAAATCCTATAATTCAACGTTCTGCCGAAGATGAAGGTATTGAAATCTTAGTTGATAAAAAAGGTTATATAACAGTTGATTCCGAAACAAGAGAAACAAATATTCCTTGTGTATATGCAGGCGGTGATGTTGCTCCTGTCGGAGAATCAAATGCAATTAATGCAATGGGAGCAGGTAAAAAAGCCGCTAAAGCAATTAATGAAATGCTATCTAAATAGGAGATAATAATTGTCTGATTTATTATCATTAATTAAAATAGACAAGCCAATGGACAGATTTACATTTTTCAAGCAATCTGTTATTTTGCTTGTTGTTCAGATTTTATCTGTTGGAATGTATGCTTTTTTGCATTTTAAAATTATTACTCCAATATTATTTTTGTTACTTTTTATATTGTTTTTATTTTTAATTGAAATTCCTATATTGTATGTATATTACGTTATGAGCTCCAAACGTTTGTGGAGTATTTTTGGTTCAAAAGTTAGTTTTATAATATACCTTCCGATATTTATAATTTCAATCCCATTAATATTTTTGCTGATAATTGAGTATTTTTTACTTTTAATATTGCCGGAGAAATCCGAATAAGATGAGATATTTATTGCTGTTTCTTGTATTAATATCAATTTCAATAAATGCTTCTTTAGCATTGACTTTGGATACTTCCGTCGATTCGGAGTTAAAGAAAAAGTATGATTACAACAAATTAAACGAAGAAGTTTTGCCTCAATTACCTTCTCATTTAAAAAACAATCAAAAACAAACAAATACTCAAACGCAAAAAAATACTGCAACAAAACCAAAACAAACCGTTGTTCAAAATATCGTAAATTCGGTTAAAAATAATTTTGATATAAAAATTCCGTCAGGAACAAAGTTTTATGCAAAATCTAATATAAAACTTTCAAGTTGGAATAAAAAAGACACACCGATAAGTTTTACGACAGTTGCACCTGTTTATAATACATTTATAACAATTCCTACAGGATCTGTTTTAAAAGGGGTTGTTGCAGTTTCTCATGGTGCTCAGATTACAGGTAACGGTGGGCTGTTGGAATTAAAAATAACCTCTTTGACTTATAACGGTAAAACGATTCCTGTTGAAGGAAAAATCACCAAAGTAAATTCAAAAAATATATTTTTTAACAGAATTAAGGGTAAACGTCAATATTTAACCGGTATTGAAAATAAAATCAAACAGGGTAATAATTTTTACCAAAAAACAAAAAATATCGCATCAAAAATGCAAAAAAATTCTGTAGGAACTGTATTATCTCCGATTCCGATTTTAACAGGCTGGGCCGGAACTGCATTGATGACAGCGGCCTCTCCAATAACGGGACTTGTCCAAAAAGGTCAAAATGTAACTATTCCGCAAGGAACAGAGTTTGAGATAAAACTTACTGCTGATGCTTACATAAATTAAGAAAGGGAAAAATATGATTACGATAAATGAGGATAAATGCATTAAATGCGGCTTATGTATAAAAGATTGTATGCCTTCTGTTATAGAATTTGATGAAAACAAAATTCCTTATGCTGCTAATCCTCACAGATGTATTAACTGCCAGCATTGTTTGGCTGTTTGTCCTACAGGAGCATTAACATTTAAAGAGAATAACCCTGATAATTCGGATAAAATTTCAGAAAAAGAACCTGAAAAAATCTTAAATTTAATTAAAAGCAGAAGAAGCTGCAGATTTTATAAAAATGAAAATATCCCCGCAGAGAAAATGACAAAATTAAAAGAAATGCTAAAGTGGATTCCAACAGGTGTAAACAACCACAGATTAGTATTTTCTTTTATAGATGATTTGAATGTAATGAATGATTTTAGAAATCAAGTAAACAGCCAACTTTTGGAAAAAATGAAAGATCCCAATGTAAACACAGAAAAATTTTCAAGATATGAAAAACCAATATTAGAAGGAAAAGATGTAATTTTTAGAGGAGCTCCGCATTTTGTTGCGGTATTTACTCCAAATGATGCTCCATGCACAGACATTGATCCTGTCATTGCTTTGAGTTATTTTGAATTATATGCACAAAGCCTTGGTTTAGGCACTTGTTGGTGCGGATTAGGATACTGGATTTTAAATTTATTACCTGAATTTTTACAAAGACTGGAAATTCCACAAGGGTATAAATTGGGTTATTGCATGCTTTTTGGTACTCCCGCTGTTAAATATCAAAGATGTACACAGCCGGAGCCATATAGTGTTATTTCAGTAAGATAATTATTTATTTAAAAATTTTATTTTTGAAAAAATTACAGGATAAATTAAGGTTACAAATATCCCAATCATAAATGTTACTATGAATGCGAATTTATAATCACATTCGACCTGAATAATATATTTTTCGATAAAAATATCGTATAATACTGTAACCAAAATTGCACCTATTATTCCTCTTAGTATTCTTGCTTTAATGCTTGCTTCCTGCGGATCAAAAGGAAAGAATCTGCGGCACAAGTACAATCCGTTAAGAATTCCTAAAGAGCAACCGTAGGTTACAACAATTGCATAGAATGATTTATATGGATTAACTATCACCTCTCCGTTTACATAATCTACAGGACAATGATGGAAATATGCAAGATAAATCATTATACCTAGCGCAATAACATTTGTCAGACCTAAAATATAAAGGTATAAATTTTTATTTTTTTCGGCCAGATCTATTAAAGGTTTAACTATAAATATTAAAGTTATACCGATGAGAAAACCTACAATTATATCTTGTGGTGTGTGTACACCTAACCACATTCTGGAAAATCCGACTAACAAAATAAGAAATATAAGAAAAGTTCTTATTGGGTTATTTTTAATAATAGTACAAATGCCACCAAGATTTGATGCAACCATTGATGAATGACCACTTGGGAATGAGTAATTTCTCGAATGTGGATATACAGATTCAGGAGGGTGGATATTACTGTCTAAAATCCATGGTCTGTACACGCATGCCAACATTTTTAATAGTTGTGAGAGTATATACTGAAATCCAAATAAAGAGAATAGAAATATTCCATCCTTAGCGTTGATACACCAATAAAATATTGCGCATATCAACATTGGAATAAGAGTTTCACCAATAGAAGTAATGAATATAGAAAGATTATTCACAAATTCAGGGCAATTTACCCTTATATTTTGTAAACTTAGCAAAAAGTTAATTTGTGGCGCAAGCCAGCTTTTATCTGATAAAAATTCCAACATGATTTATATTCTACAAAAATATATTTTAAAATTCAAATTTGTTGCAAAACTCAACAATCGCTAATATCGTTGACTTTCGGCTGATATTATGATAAAATTTAATTGCTAAAGTAATTGAGAGGTTTATAATAGTGGAAATTGATGTAAGAAGAGTTGGTCTAACAGGACTTTTAGTAAAAGCATCCGGCAGGTTGGATCTTGATAACGCTGTAGAATATGGTGGAAAGATAAAAGAAACAATTGAAGATAATGATGATATTGATGAGTTAATTTTAGATTTTGCAGAAATCTCTTTTATTTCCAGTTTTGGGCTAAAGGTTATTTTGGAGCTGCATAAAGACATGGCCTTAAAAGGTTCTATGAAATTAAGAAATGTTCCTGAAGCGATTGTAAAATCTTTTAAAATGGTTGGTTTTGACAAATTTTTAGTCATAGAATAATGTTTAATACTTTAAAATCAAAAATAATTATAATAGTTTTTTCGATGTTTATCACTTTGGTTTGTGTTTTGACAGCATTTACATGCTTGTATTATCGTGATACCAAATATCTGATGCTTGAATATGTATCAAAAAACGTTGAAACACAGGCTCAAAATATAAATAAAGAACTTGTTAAAATAGAGAAAAATGCAAGAAGTCTTGCTTTAATGGGTGAACTTTATTATAAATTTGACCGTAATAAGTCTATTGCTGAAAAAACAGTAATCCAGGTTTTTGATAATTATCCCGATTCATTGGGTGGTGGAATTTGGTTTAAGCCATATTATATAACTCCTGAGAAAGAATATGATTGTATATATGTTTATCGTAACAAGCAAGGTAATATAGTTACAGATTATAATTTTGAGTCCCAAGAATACGATTATCCTCAGCAGAGTTGGTATAAAGAAATTATGCCTCATATTACCAAGAATCATAATATAGAATGGTCATCCCCTTATTTAGAAAAAATTGGAAGTAATTCATATATGATTACTGCCGGTGTCGGGATTTATGATAACAATGCTAAATTGGTCGGTATTTCAACCGTTGATTGGGAAATTCATGCTGTTGTTAATGCTATTCAGAAAATTAAAAATAAACTAAATTTATCAAATAATTGTTTTGCGTTATTTGCATACCCGCAAAAAGATTATGTTATTGTTTCTACAGATAAATTTTTGGATAATGACAGTATAATAGGGAAATCTTTGAAAAATGTTCCCTGGTATAATGATAATCTTATTAATATAATATACTTTGATTATCATGGGAAAAAGTATACACCATATGTAAAAAATCTTGATAATGGTATGGTCTTTATATTATGTATTCCAATGTGGGAGTTGTTTGGAAAAATATTTATCTCTACCATTATTCTTTCTATAATATTGTTGTTGTTGAGTGTATTTCTCGCTCTGATGCTTTATAGAGTGTTGAGTAATAATATATTAAAACCTATTGGTAAGTTGATTTTTATTGCAAATAAAATAGGCCAAGGAGATAACAATATAGAAATAAAAATAGAAAAGCCTAAAGAGTTTGAAAAGTTGGCTTCTACTTTTGATAAAATGACAAAGGATATAAAAAATATTACTAAAGAAAGAGAAAGAATAGATTCAGAATTAGCAATCGCAAAATCAATTCAAACATCTTCATTGCCGGATATTTTTCCTCCATTTCCGGAGCGAAAAGAATTTGATATTTATGCATCAATGATCGCCGCAAAAGAGGTTGGTGGCGATTTTTACGACTTTTATTTTATTGATGAAGATAATTTTATGTTTTTGATAGCTGATGTTTCAGGTAAGGGAATACCGGCCGCTTTATTTATGATGACCGCAAAAACACTAATAAGCAACACTTCTCAAATGACAAAAGATCCAAATGAATTAATTGAACTTATAAACCAAAAAATATGTTCAAACAACAAACACGGTTTATTTATAACAATGTTTGCAGCAATAGTGAACTTAAAAACAGGAAAAATGTATTGCATGAATTGTGGTCATAATCCTCCACTAATAAAGCAAAATGATGAAGAGTACAAATATCTCGATATAGATGCAAATTGTGTTTTGGGTGTTATTGAAGATGCACAATTCAAAATATATGAAACTCAATTGCACGAAGGGGATATAATTTTTACATATACAGACGGCGTTACTGAAGCATTAAATAATCAAGAAGAAATGTATGGAGAAGATAGGCTGCTCCAGTGTATGAACGATTGTGAAAATGATGAAATTAAAGAAATTTTAAATAATGTAAAAGACAATGTTCACAAATTTACGGGGGCAATTCCTCAGAGTGATGATTTGACAATGTTAATATTTAAATATGGGAGTAATGAATTGGAAAATAAGAAAGCATTCGCCTCATTTGCAACTCCAATCAACTATAAAAAATTCTATACCTGGCTTCATGAGATTTGTAATGAATGGGATTTGAGTGAAGAATTAACAACAAAACTTGATATGTGCGCAGAAGAGATATATGCAAATGTCCAGTTTTATGCTTACGGTGAAGAAAAAGGTATGATAGAAGTCTCTGTGACCAGAAAATATGGTGGTATCGATGTTGAATTCAGTGACAGTGGAGTTAAATATAATCCGTTAGAAAAAGAGGATCCTGATATAACATTGCCACCTGAAGAAAGACCGGTTGGTGGTTTGGGTATTTTCATGGTTAAGCAGATGGCTGATGATGTTAAATATGAATATAAAGACGGTAAAAATATTTTGACGATTTCATTGTCGTAATTTTAGCAAAATTTATATTTACATTTTTTATATTGAGTATGAATAATATAAGTTTTACATCCGGAATCAAGCCTGTATTAATGAATGATTTTTTTAAATATAAATCAGCAATAAGTGTTGATAATTATGTTGATTATCCATGGTTAATAAGTTCAAGTAAAGTCGCAAGTGATGTATACACCTCCAACATTTGTGATTGTACTTCATGTTTGATTACAGATGGTAAAAAAGCACTCTTAATGCACTTAAATTCATATAGTAAAAATAATCATGACTTTAGAAATGTTTTGAAATATATATCAAATAATATGAATATAAGTGATAATAATTTACAGGCTGTCTTAGTTGGCTCAAAATCCTCAAACGCATTAAGTGCAAAAATTTTTAAAAATTTTACGTTGTTATTAAACCATCTTAAAATTCCGGTAACCATATTAAAAAATGGTATGGGGCCTACAAATATTGCATATAGAACATGCAAAGACGAAGTTGTTGTATCTAATATTACGATTGAAAAAGCCTTAAATAAAGGACAAACAGGTATAAGGGCTTTAGAATCCGGATTTGAAGAAGTAAAAATTTCTGATTTAGATTATGTAATTTAGTACAATTATTAAACAAATTTTATTTTTCGAGGGTTTAGCATAAACATGGACAATATTTCTTTT
The DNA here is from genome assembly GCA_902766395.1 of uncultured bacterium. Taxonomy (GTDB): domain Bacteria; phylum Cyanobacteriota; class Vampirovibrionia; order Gastranaerophilales; family Gastranaerophilaceae; genus Zag111. Next base: position 3,834 of record CACXDL010000017.1, on the reverse strand, counting down.
ACATCTCGTATAAATTTTGTAGACCACAAAACTTTTGATAAATTCAGAAAAGGTGCGTGTATCGATTTTCGACTTCAGCGTACCTTGGAAGGGTTTGATGCAAATATGAATAAAGACAAGGGTTTTGTAAATGATAAATTGTGTATGGTAAAGTCAGACGAATTTTATACAGATGGGGTAAGAACTTGTACATCAGGGGGTTTAATTGATTCTAAGTCAGGAATTGCAGTCGGCTTTCATTATTATGATAATTTAGCTAATCTGAATAGTGTTGAGGAGTTTATTAAAAAGATTTTTAGTATGGTTCCAAATCCGGATAAAGCGTTGATATTAGGTTCAAAAAGATTAAAATTTTCTAATTATTCTCTACCAATATTTCAAAAAATTCAGGATGCGATTTCTTCAAAAGTACCAAATATATCAATATTTAAAGAGCATATTTTCCCATTTTCAGAAACTCACATTCATTATTCTTTGAAAGATGATGCTTGGACAATAAATTCAATGTATCGTCATTTAATAGATATTAGAGATTTTGATGTATTATCCGAAGATGTTTTGAAAAATTGTTTTAAGCAGGTAAATATTGGTGAAGATGATAAATTAAATTTTATCATGTAAATTATGTAAATTTTCTAGGTGAAAATTATTAAAGTTTTTTGGAATTGTGCCGACAATACTTGATATTGGTTATAAAAGAAAGATCTTAACTAAAAATAACAAATAAATAGAAAGGTTATTATGGATAATATTTTTGATCTGAATAAAATCAATAATTATATAAAACAGCGTGATGAATATTTATCTAAGCATTCACAACAGCATAAACAACACGATTTAAACCTTAATTCAGTATTTTCACTTTTTGACAAAAATCATGACGGCAAAATTTCAAGAAATGAATTTAGGCAAATATCAAAAGAAGAATATACAAATTATGTAGATCAATTAAAAGATTATAATTCTAAAAATGCGGATAGTTCAAAAAATAATAATATTTGGACTTATGAACAAATAGAAAACTATTTAGATGATGCTTTCTTTACAACTGAAGAAGCAGAAAATAGTTTTGGTGGATATAAATCAAAAGATATAGATTTGAGTGGCGCAAAAAACTTAAATGAAGAACATCATTTGAAAGATTTGAGCCAGATGTCAAAAGATGAAATGATAGCAGAACTTCAAAGTTATGGTATCAATACTGATAATATGAAAGATGCAAAAATCAAAAGAACATTAGAATCTGCAAGAACGGAAAGAATAAAACAGGATATTGGCAGTAATGATGTTGACGGACATATAGGCACATATTCACAGGGTAAGAGTTTTTATTGTACCGTATTAGCACAAATAGATACTATGTCTGACGATGATGTTTTGAGTATGTATACGCATGATCCAAAAGAACCCAAAATAGATGAGAATGGTAAAAAATATTGGGAAGTAATATTCCCTTGTGATGATAATAATAAAAATAAGAGTGTAAGAATTACTGAGGATGAATTAAACGATAAAGCGATAATTGTCGATGAAAATGGTACCCCAAGAGAAATTGCGGATTTCCCTGAAGGAGATAAAGATGTAACAATATTAACTATGGCTTTTGTTAAAAGATTTGGAACACATATTACTGATAATGCGTCATGGGCTTTTCAAACCAAAAATAAGTTTGTGTCTTCTTCAGAACAAAGGTATATGGATAATCAACACTTAGAAGATTTTACGGTAGATGATTTTAAAAACATGCCTCAACATTCACAAATAAACTTACTTAACAGAGAAGAATTAGCACGAAAAGGTATTGATACAAGTGGTGAAAACTTAGATTTGAGTTGGATGTCACCAAAAGAGCAAATGGCAATAATAGAGCCTTGGGCAACTTTTGAGCTTTCAAATGGTTTAAAAGGTTGTATTGGTAAAGGTGGAATACAACTGTCAAATGGAACAAAAATAGTAGGCTTTCACGCCCTTTCAGTCAGAAGGTTTGATGAAAAAACCAATGAACTTGTTGTGAGCCAGAATGAGTTTGGGAATTTGAGCGAACTAAGAATTCCTATAGAACTTGCCAAATTTTTAGAAACAGCATCTACTCCAGATGCTCCGGGAGTAAAACGGACTCCTATACCAGATGTTGATGAATCATAAATAATAAAGTTTCCCTAGGCTAAATATAGAAACAGACTCTGTAATCTGCTTTTTATTGTAAATGGTGGGAGCGATGTGGCAAGATTTAAACTTTTTGAAAAATATTATTTAATTTTTGCTATATCATCCAAGAAGTTTTGCAAACGTCTTTTTGTCATATGCTGCATAACGACAATATGAGAGAGTTCCCCACCCAATCTTATGTCATATTCCGGTGCTAAATAATATTTATCGACAATTGACTTTGGCGGAACTTTAAAATACACGGTATTTGACATTGGTTCTAACCAAGCAGGCCAATGTCTCCTATCTAATTCATTCTTTAGCCAGACAGCATTTTCCAACATTCCATTCGCTTGTTTAGTACAACCTTTAACTCCTGTATTATGAATAATCCACCAAAATTTTAATGGAGAAACAGCAGAGCGAGAACAATTTATCATGGGCATATTTGTATTTAAATACGTAATATTATATGGAGTTTGATTATCTTTAATTTCTTTTGTAGTGAGAAAAATCCCTGCGGGTTCATCCATTCCAAAAAACTTATGTCCGCTGATTGCAATGGAATCAAATGGATGTACCTTGCGATTTACGGTATCTTTATATTTTGTATACGGTAAATAGCCTCCAAATAAAGCAGCATCTAAATGGCGATAAACTTTAATAGACGGATATTTTGCAATTATGGCATTTATAGCGTTTTGATCGTCTATCCCACCTTTAAAAGTAGTACCAATAGCATAAATTACCAGTGCAGGTCGGTCTTTAACCAAAGCTTTTTCAAATTTTTCCGGTATCATTCGACCATGTTCATCAGCCGGAATAATTATAAGTTCAAGATTTTGTAAATTAGCTAAACGTCTGTTTGAATAATGGGCATCTTCTGATACATAGACAACAGGCTTTTGCCCTGTGATTTTTTCTAAATATTTCGCACCAAAATAAATACCGTGATTATTTCCGTCGGTACCGCTATTTGTCACAATTCCCCATAAGTTGTCTTTCTCAAAACCATATTTAGGTCCGAAAAATTCTATAACTTCACGTTCAAAATCTAATGAGTTTAAAAATGTATGTGAACTATTAAATGGGTCTCCCACATTATTTGTCATTGTGCCATAAAGTCCGCTGTCAATATACCATTTATAGAATTCTTTAAGCTTTAGTTCTTGATTTGCAGGATATCCAAATTCTGTCAGTCTATGTTCTGTAACATATGCAGCATATTCATCCAGTTGTTTTTGAGTGTTCTTAAATTGTGTGCCAAAGACAGAGTTGCATGTCAACATTATAATAAAAAGGAAAAAACTTGCTGTCTTTTTTAGTGTTTCAAGCATACAACTTAACTCCGCATTATAATACTGCACCTATTAAAAAAGCCCGACAACGTGGGCTTCTAAAAATGGTGGGGTTGACGTTGCAAGGTTCGAACTTTTTAAGAAATATTACGAACACTTGAATGATACCCCAGTAACCCGAAAGATATGTTATCTCGTATCCTCACTTGATAAGGTAGCATAAATATAGTTATTTGTCTAATGATTTTATATTGATTATTTGTAACAACTAAGACAATTTTTCAAGAGAAAAATACTTTATTATAAGTAATAGGGGAATAACTAAAATGCTAATTGCAAAATTAGGAAATAGAGTTGCTAAATATGGAAAAATATTAATTCAAAAATT
>CACXDL010000016.1 GCA_902766395.1 uncultured bacterium | reverse complement strand
AGTAACTCTTTGGAATAAGTCCGGCTCAAGCTGTGTAATAACGTCTTTTAATGTCTGTTCTCTATCATCTGTCAGATACATAAATACCGGAATTCTTGTAGCGAATTTGAGTAATTTTTCTTGAATTTCTTTGCGTTTGGACTTAATTTCCTTTTCCTGTTCAGTAAGTTCTTTCTTTTCAGCAGGAGTAAGTTTTTCCTTCTTCTCCTGTTTTGCTTTTTTCAGAGCTTCTGATTTGTTAACAAGCGTTGTCAGTTCTTTATTCAGGTTTCTGAAGCCTTCTATGCGTTCAAGAGCACTCATAGCTTTTTCACTGTCAAGAAGTTTTCCTAATGTTTCATTATCAACATTTACTAATAATGCACTTTCCCATCTACGAGCTAACATAGAAGAAGCTGTTCCTGATATTACGAGGTCTAAAAGCTCATTAGCATCAATTATATCCATATGACTGCCGTCATAACAAAGAACCGGCAAGAAACTTATAAATTCGGATACTTTTTGTTCTGGTGTTTCTTTCGTGTTCACATTTAATCTTGCAGAATAATCAGCAATTTGTTTTAAAGCTCTATCAGGTGCGAAATCAAAAACATAACAAGTATCTTTTATAATTGCTTTTTCATTCGGGTTTAATCCGTCGGGGTTTTTAACAGTCCAAGGGGACTGAACTCTGAATGCGGATTGGAAATATGTTTCAGGGCTTGCAGTATCCCTTAACATAAATATGCCACCCCATTCAGGTACCGTTACACCTGTTGTAAGTTTTCCGCAAGATAAAGTTATTGTTTTTGTTTCAAAACCATTTTTAATAGCTTCTCTAACAGGAATTAACGCTTCAACACCCATACCTGCTTCGTTACCGGCACAAACAATAATTTGATATTCTTTATAGAATGGATGATTATTTAATAATTCTCCCATCGCTTTGCAGCTTGCAACTGACGGCAAAAACCAGAATGTATGATTCAAAGCACCAAGTAATCTATAATCAGAATACGGCATCGGAGGTTTTTTGCCTGTTTTTAGTTCATCTATTGCACTTGGTTTATATTGTCCACGTATTAAATTTAACCAGTTTACAACTTCAGCCTCGTACTTAAATTTAGGATGACCATTATTATCATCTGCAGAAAAGAATTCGTTTAATGAAAATTCATCAAATTCTCCTCCAAGTGCAATTTGTTTTATTTCATCCGGCATTTTATAGGTCATAAGAACCATCTTTGGTAGTTCTAAATATGGATTTTCACCATCTTTATCATTCCAAGAAATTTTTTCACGTTGTTCATCTGTATATGTCCAGTTGAAAATTTGGTCTTCTAAAAACTCACCATTGTTTAAAGCTCTGAATGGAGTTCCGGACAAGTAAAGATAAGCACTTGTTGTTAGTGGCATTTGTTCTTCATCGTAGTATTCTATACCTTCACCGTCTTGCTTTGCCTGTTCTTTCTTATCTTCTGCATCGTACAAATCTTTAGCTGAATCTCGCCAAGCTCCAAAGTGGTATTCGTCCAATATAATGCAGTCCCAGTTTATCATGTGTATTTCTTCATTACGTGGTTTTATACCCCCAGCCTCTGTTTTTTGCAGAACATCTTGAAAACTTGCAAACCACACAAAAGGTTTGTTTTTATCAATTTCATTGTATTGAGTTCCTGTTCTTGATATAAACTGCCAGTCTTTGAAGTCTACATGAGATTTCAAATCTTCTTCCCATGAGTTTTGAACTGCGGGTTTGAAAGTAAGCACCAAAACTTTCTTCCAACCCATTTCTTTTGCTAATTGGTATGAAGTAAAGGTTTTCCCAAAACGCATTTTCGCGTTCCATAAAAAGTGAGGAGTTTTTTTATCTCGTTCGTAAGGATATTTTCTAAAATATTCACTAGTTAATTTTACTGCTTGAGCTTGCTCCGGACGCATTTTAAAATCTGCTATTCTTTTTGATATATCTGTTTTATGATTTTTAACCGCATAAAGAGCTTGTTCAACTTCTTCTAACGTACACTCAAACCATTCTGAACCGGAGAATCGGTAATATCCGGCTTTTTCTAAAACCTTATGTACGTCTTTATCTGTAAAATATGTTCCGTCAAAACGGATAGCTACCTCGTCCAATAGTATTTCATAAGGGTTATCTATCGGCTTATTTGTTCCAAATTGTTCTGCAATACGTTCATTTGCAGTTTTGGTAGTAAAACCGACCTTTATTAGCCCTTTACCGCTGCGTTTATTTTTCCACGGAGTATTTTTGAACTGTGGTTCTGTGTATGCGTATATACGTGGTACTCTATTTCCGTTTAAGATTTCTGCCATATAATTACTCCATAGGTCTTATCATTGATTCTATAAAGTTAATTTCTTCTTGCGTTAATCCATATTTTTTATACAGTTTTTCATCAGTCCATTCTTCATTAAAATCTTGAAGCGGTATATATTCAAATACAGATTTTGTTACTTGCATAGAACCTCGCCTAAAATATAAAAGTGCTCTAAAAAATGTTGTATGAATATAATCAAAACAATTATTCATTTCCTTTTCATTGTCAAAACAACCTACAGTTAAAAATGTTTCAGTACATACATCATTTGGAAAGGCTTTTATAGGTTCTGGTGGAATTGTTGCATTTGCTGAATAAGAAGTTGTAAAAAATAGTTTGTATTTATTAACATTGTCTATTTGATTAATTATTTTTTTAGATATGTATGCATCAACTCTCTTAGCACCGCCTTTATGTCCCTTTACTCCATAAATATGTACTGATTCATTAAATTCGTTATCTGATAAATTTGAATTCGGATAACGATTAGGACTATTGAATAAATCTTTTGCTATACCATAAGGTTTTCTCGAAGATACAATTTTATCAAAAGTTTTATTAGTCTTAACTTTTTCAATAATAGATACTTCTCTATAATCTCTAATTACCACATCAGATAAATCTGATTTTAAGTATCTGTCAACTTCAATACATTCTCCAAACATATTGTAATATGTATAATGAAGTTTCCCTTTATGAGCTTTATCTATTAGAAAATAACAAACGCCACTATCAATATGTACCCCTGGAAAACACTTAGATGCATCCTCGTAATCAAAAATATATGATATATTTGTATCATTCATCATTTCTTTTCTAAAAGCATCTAAACCTTTTCCTCCTTGCATCCAACGAGAAGGAATAATCATCGTTATATATCTTGGATTTAATTTCTTTGCTTGTTGAATAAATAGTTGATATATAGGTTTTGCACTACTTTCGTTTCCGCCATCACTTAATTGGTACGGTGGATTACCGATAATAACGTCAAATTTCATATCTTTTAACCTCTTGAATAATTCTGAATTTTTTAAATTGTCTGTATGAATAAAGCTATATGCGTGAGTTTCAAGTTCATCGCTCCTATCATATTCAGATTTTGCGGCTCCGCACATCATACATTTATCTTTTAACCAAATGTGATAAGTCCTCTTATATTCAATATTTCCGTCTTTTTCGGCAAAATTACAAACAGAATATTCTCCGCTTGCATCCTTTGAGCAATATACAGACCTACGAGAAAGTAGTGATGTGAGTTCTGTTATTGCTAAGCCAAAAAGCTGGTTTTTGAATATATGGTCAATTCTTTTTTCTAAATCAGGAATTTTATCTGCTAAACCGTCAATTAATCTTTTTGCGATTTCACGCAAAAATACTCCGGATTTACAACAAGGGTCCAAAAACTTTGTATTAGGACTTTGAAAAAGTTCTTGAGGCAGCATATCCAATATTTCATTAACCAGCTTTGGTGGTGTAAATACTTCATCAGAAGATAAGTGTGAAATGCAGTCTAAAATATCAGGTTTATGAAGTTCCTCTAAAAAACTCATTCTAACCCTCCTAATTTTCTGTAATAAGTAAGCGGATATTCTTTTATAGGTTGAGGAATAAAGACATCCTCTCCTTTATCGTTTGTAAGAGAAGCGAACAACGGAGTATTCATAATCTCGGCCTGCTGATTAAGTTGAGAAAATGAAAACTCTTCTCTCTTGAATTGATACCCAACCAAGGTCCACTGTGTAAAAACAATTTTGTCTATTCCGTTTAGGGAATCGCCTTGCAAAATATTCTTTTGCAAAATAAAACGCATTATTTTTTGAAATTCATCATCAGGCTGTGTTTTTAGGTTGTCCTTATAGCAACTACAGGCAATTTCAAACATTCTATCTATAGCAAGCTGAACATTGTCTTCCAACAGGTCAATTCCATAGATACTTGCCAAAGCAGATAGCAGATTAACTTCAAAATCTGCTTTTTTGCTCTTATATCTGCTTGCAACAGTCTTAAGTTTCCTTTCAAGTATTGCAACAAGAAAATTTCCGTCTCCACAAGCAGGCTCAAGAAAACGGCTGTCAATTCTTTCAGATTCATTCTTAACAAGATCAAGCATGGCTTCAACTTCTCGTCTTGCCGTTAATACTTCACCATGTTCACGAACCCTGTCAGCACTTTTTACTTGTAATTCCTGTTTTTCAACAACCATTAAAATCCTACAAAATATTATTGTGT
>CACXDL010000015.1 GCA_902766395.1 uncultured bacterium | reverse complement strand
TCTTTCCATTGAGCCAAAGATTACTCTGTGAAGCATCAACGGAGTTTTTAACTGACCGTCTTTGTCTTGGTATTTAATATCAAATCTTGCAGGTAAGTTAAAGTCTAACTGAATTGTAGCACATTGCCAGGTCCTGCCTATTGCATCTTTAACTTTAAAGTCGATTTTTGGTCCGTAGAATGCGCCGTCACCTTCGTTGATGTCGTATTTCATTCCGCGTCTTTCCATTGCTTCTTTTAATCCTGCTTCAGCTTTGTTCCAGTTTTCGATTTCACCTACAAAACTTTCTGGGCGGGTTGATAATTCAACTTCAAATTCCATATTGAATATGGCCATTGTATCTGCAACAAAATCAATAATATTATTAATTTCGTCAACTAACTGCTCAGGAGTGCAGAAGATATGAGCATCATCCTGTGTAAACCCTTGAACACGGGTTAAACCTGATAATGCTCCGGATTTTTCTTTACGATAAACCGTACCGAGTTCTGCCATTCTTAATGGTAGTGAGCGATATGAATATCTGTTTGCTTGGTAAATAAGTATGTGGAACGGGCAGTTCATTGGTTTTACAACATATTGATCGTCACTGTCTTCATCTTTCTGAATGAAGAACATGTTTTCTTTGTAGTGATCCATATGCCCTGAAATTTCCCAAAGAGTAGATTTTGCAATTTGAGGAGTATTAACGATTACATAGCCTCTTTTGCGGTGTTCTTCTCTCCAGTAGTTTTCAATTTGTTCACGAACACAAGCCAGATTTGGGTGCCACAATACAAGACCTCCGCCCATTTCTTCACGTGTTGAGAATAAGTCTAATTGTTTGCCGAGTTTTCTGTGGTCACGTTTTTCTGCTTCTTCTAAGAACGTTAAATAAGCCTGTAAATCTTCTTTGTTCCAATATGCAGTTGCATAAATTCTTTGAAGCATTTTATTTTTTTCGTTACCGCGCCAGTATGCCCCTGCAACTTTTAATAATTTGAATGCATTTGCTTTGATATATGAAGTATTTGGCAAGTGAGGACCTGCGCAAAGGTCATTAAATAATGCTTTTCCGTCTTTGTCTTTTGTAATATACAAAGTCGGGTTATCGTTTCTGTGTTCTTCTAAAAGTTCTGCTTTGTAAATTTCTCCTTGTGACTTAAATTCATCAATTTGGGCCTGAACATCAGGGATTTCGTATCTTTCAAATGTCAGATTTTGTTTAACAATTTCTTTCATTTTTTCTTCAATTTTGTCCAGATCTTCCTGAGTGAAAGCATGACCATCAGTCAAATCAAAGTCATAGTAAAACCCGTCAGCAGTAGAAGGACCTATTGCCAGCTTTGCAGCCGGAAATAAACTTTGAACAGCCTGTGCCATAATGTGAGATGCCGAATGTCTTAAAATCGACAATGTTTCGTTGTTCTTTTCCATATTCAATTTTCCTTTTCTATCCTTTTGGGGTAAATATAACTAATCTGTAGCAAACATGTTACTTATCAGTTTTGCATCCTAACATTGGATAACTTTTATTTGCCCCGGGGTGGATCCCCCTAACATGTACTATAATATTATATAGCAAAAAAAATTTTAGGTGTTTTGTCAATAAAAAGGAGTATTAATTATGCAAACAAACTTAGTACAAAATAATCAACCTACATTTGGAATATCTGTTTCCGATAATTTTATAAAGGCGGCTCATAATTATTTTAACGGAGTTGAATATAGGCCTTGGAGAGCAGAAATCTTTGACAAAAAGGTCGCAAAAGTTTTTAATGATTTTGGCTACGATGAATTTGTAATAAACTATAAAAAAGAAATAAGTGCTGGAAAAACAATGCATGTTTTATCTGCAGATAAAGAAGGATTGTCTGTCCCTTTAACAAAGAAAGATCAATTCAGAAAAGTTATAGAATATTTTCAAAGAATGATTAAAGGTGATTTATATTTAAAAGTTAAAGATTATAGACATAAAAATAATATAGTATAAAACTTTAATAAAATAGTTATATAGAATTAATGACGTTTTTACAAATTTATTATACAATAGTTGTGTAGTAGAGAGGGTTTTATATGTCAAGAGAAAATACTTTAGTTATGATTCTAGCAGGTGGCGAAGGAAAAAGGTTGTATCCATTGACAAAAGACCGTGCAAAACCTGCAGTTCCTTTTGGTGGTCGTTACAGAATTATTGATTTTGTATTGAATAATTTTATCAATTCAGGATTTTACAAAATTAAAGTTTTAACTCAATACAAATCCGATTCTTTAAATAAACATATTACAAGGGGTTGGACACTCTCTCCGTTTTTAGATCAGTATGTTGACTTGGCTCCTGCGCAGATGAGAACAGGAAATGACTGGTATAAAGGTACAGCTGATGCTATATATCAAAATATATTCCATATAACAGATGAAGATCCAAGATATGTCTGTGTGTTTGGAGGGGATCATATTTATAAAATGAAAGTATCGCAAATGCTTGATTTTCATAAGGAAAATAAGGCGGATTTGTCAATTTCCGGTATTCCTATTCCAATTGAAGAAGCATCTGAATTTGGGATTATGGAAGTTGATGATAACTGGCGTTTAATAAATTTTGTAGAAAAGCCAAAATCAAAACCAAAATCTATTCCGGGAAATCCTGATATGTGTTTGGCTTCTATGGGAAATTATATTTTTGATAAAGAAATTTTACTTGATGCATTAAATCGTGATGCTGTTGACCAAAATTCTTCTCATGATTTTGGTAAAAATGTAATTCCTATGCTCTTGAATGAGGGTAAAAATATTTATGTTTATAATTTTGCCCAAAATTCTTTTCCAGGGATGTCAGAAGCAGAAAAAGGTTATTGGAAAGATGTAGGAAGTATAGATGCCTATTGGCAGGCAAATATGGATTTGTTGTCTTATGCTCCGGAATTAAATTTATATTCAAAAGAGTGGCCATTGAGGACTTTTAATTATAATTATCCTCCTGCAAAATTTGTATGGGAAGAAGGAGACAGGGTTGGCATGGCTACAAATTCCATGGTCTCAGAAGGCTGTATAATTTCAGGGGGTGGCTTGTCTCATTGTGTATTGTCTCCAAAAGTAAGAATAAACAGTTATTCTAGCGTAGTAGACAGTATTCTTATGGAAAATGTTGAAGTCGGGAGATATTCGCAAATAAGAAAAGCGATTATTGATAAAAATGTTGTAATTCCTCCAAATACTAAAATTGGATTTGATAGAAATGAAGACATTAAAAGAGGTTTCCATGTTTCTGAAGGTGGAGTTACTGTAGTTCCAAAAGGTGCAATATTATAAATTCCAAGAATATGTGTTTTTATGCCTGTTTTATTGTAAATTTTTATGAATTAAGCTTTTAATTTTAGGCAAATATTTACAAATATATGCTTTATATTTGTAGGTGAAGGTGTGCGCATGTCTTTTTCATTAAAGCCAATAGGTAATATTGCAGATTCTGCTGCAAATAGGATTATCAAGATAATTCCTTCTGTTACTTTTAGCAATAAAAAGGTTACAGGTGTCTTAAAGTGGGCAGGAAAACATCTTTCATCTCCGCCTTCAAACCGCTTTATTTTAGGTGCATCTGCTTTAATGAGCCAACCTTTTATTGATTTAAATAATAAAAGAGTAGATGAAAAAACAAGAAAAGTCTCTGCAGCAAGAACAATTGCCAAAATAGTTGCAGGAACTACAACCGGTGTTATTATTCGTTGGTTATGTTTTAAGGCCACAAAATCTATGGCAATGAAACCTTCAAAATCTACAGGATTTTTAAGATCTCTACTGTATCCGAAAAATACTTCAAAGGTCACCGTAAAAGGTTTGACTCATCATAAAATGTTTTTAGGTCATCTTTTGTCTCTCGGCGTTATGATGTTTACAAACTTTGCGATTGATGCCCCTTTGACAATTTCTTTGACAAACAAATTGCTTGATAAAATTGATAAAAAAGAAAAGAAAATAACTAACAATTATTTTAAAAAATACCCTTATTATTCTTCTATTGATGAATTTGTGGCAAAGTCTAAGGAGGTAAATAATGGTATCTCCAAGTAATAGTATAAAAATAATTGATTACATATATAAAAATTATAGTGCTAAGCCGGGAAAAATCCTTATTCATGCCGGGGTTATAGGGTGGGCATTGTCTTCTGCTGCTCAAATTTCAGCTATTATATTTAATGACAAAATCCCAAAGGAACAAAAAATGTTTTTGGTTCCTCAGGAATTTGCAGATGCTTGTGTAAATATTTTATCCTTTTATGCTGTTACACGCACTTTTACCGCCATTGCAACAAAGCTTGCTAAAACAGGGAAATGGATTTTGCCAAGTGTAAAAAAATACCTGACTAAGCATAATCTTGCAAATAATCTTGGAAATCCTAATTTTGATATTTCTCAAGTAAAAATGCCATATAGTTTAAGAAAACACTATAACTGGTTCAATTATGGTCTGGATGCTACTGCAACCACTATTGGTTCTGTTTTATCATGTAATATTATTACTCCGTTTTTAAGAAATTTTTATGCATCACACAGACAACATGATAATATTGCAAAGATTAATTCTCCTGAGTGTCCGCAACAAAAGAAAAAATGTTTGAAGTCGCCAGTTTATTCTATATATTCTTATCAGCCAAAGAGTTCAAATTTAAAGATATAGGTACCCAAAGCCGCAAATTATAAATATTATCAGAAGTACAAATAATATACAGATTTTTTTAAAGTATTCTGTTGAGTAATATTCTTCGTTTGCGAGTTTTGCCACTATTTCTTTTGAAAAATCAATTTTAGCGCTATTTTTTGTTTTTTCAAATGATGCCTGTAGTATTTTTTGATAATTATACATTTTCTCAAGTTCTCTTCTTGCAAGTTGGTTTCCCACAGTAATTTTTTTTATCTTTATATTTTCATTTGAGTTTAGTTCATTATCCATATAGGCAGATAAATTACTTATAAATTCCTTTTTTAATTTCTGTTCTTGTATATGAGGTTCTTTTTGGAGCTCTCTTAGGTTTTTATTCAGGTAATTATATTTCTTTTTGCATTCGGGACAATTATTTATATGTTCTTTAACAAACTCTTCTAATTTTGGATTAAGATTCCCTTCTGTAAAAAATTTAAGTAAGGCTTCAACTTGTTTGCATGAAAGATATTTACTCATTTTAAATTTCTCCTTAAATATAGTTTTTCAAAATTTCCTGTAATTTAATTCTTGCTCGTGAAATTCGTGATTTTACTGTCCCAATGCTTGTGTTAGTGCTGTTCGCAATTTCTTCGTAGCTTAATCCTTGAAATTCTCGCAGAACAATAACAATGCGAAAAGTTTCAGGCAAATTCCGTATAGCCTTTTTAATTTGCTCCTCGCATTCTGTCGTAATACATTTTTCCATAGGCTTTGTTTTTGGGTCGGGGATTTCAATCTTTACATCCATGTCCAATGCCTGACATGTGTATTCCAAAGATAAGACTTCTGGTTTTCGTTTAAGCTTACGCATGTAATCATAGTAAGTGTTTGTTATTATATGGTTTAGCCATCCGCGAAAACATGACGGGTTGTTTAAATTCTTTATTTTTTTTGCGACCTTAAGTAAAACTTCTTGTGTTAAATCAGATATACTTTCATTATTTCTCAGTAGATATGTAAGGGTTGCAAATACCTCTTGCTGTACTCTTTTAATAAGTTCTTCAAGGGCTCTGAAGTCTTCTTTTTGAGAGAGTATAATGAGTTCTTCTGTTTTAGATTTTTTATAAATATTATTATCAACCATAGTTTCACCCAATATAATATTAGGTGATGCTTAGAATATATTTATGCGTATAAATTATAATAATATATGCTATTTTTATATGTTTGAAAATTTGAAAGTTTTTAATCTTCAAGTTTGTATCGAATTACCGAATTGCCGCCTTGAGAAGATACAAATAGCAGATTCTCTGTGATGTGCATACAATAAGGATTTAAAATATTTTCTATAATTACGGTTATTTTTCCGCTTGGTTCAATTTTTAATACATTGTTTTTATTGTAATTTGCAACATATAAATTACCTGATGTATCTCTTGCAAGTCCGATCGGTCCGTCGATTAAAGAGTCTTTTATATATACAATTTTTTGGTTATTAGGTGTAATTTTATATATCGTGTTATCAGAAAAACCTGCGACGTAGAGGTTTCCTGAGGTGTCTGTAACAATACCGGTAGGACTTGTTATATTCTCATAGACTCCATTTGTTATACTTTGTGGATTACCTTGAGTAAAAGTTTCCGGGGCGTTGGATTCTTCTTTAATTGTAGGAAGATCTACATTTAAAGTGTCTGCTAATTGTTTTGCTCTTTGCCCTAAAAGACTGTCTTGGGGTATTAATGTTAAATATATTTTTGCTTTTTCGTCATTGCCTAGTTTTTTGCTGATTTCAGCGGCTTTGTATACTGATTCATAATCATCAGGTTTTCTTAAAATAATTTGTTTGAAAGCATTTAGAGCCTCTTCATCTTTATGTAAAAACTCTAAAATAGAGCCAAGATTGTAATAGGCATCAATGTAATTTGGATCTAAATCTATAGCCTTTTTAAAACTTTCTGCAGCTCTTTCATATTGACCAAGTTGATAATAATCAATCCCTTTGTTGTATTCCATTTTTGCATCATTTGCTAAGCCAGCAAATGTACAGTTACATATAGAAAATGATAGAATAATAGCTGTAAAAACTTTAAATAATCTTTTAGATATATTCATTAAGAGCCTCAATTTCCTTTTTATGCTTTTGTGCAAAATTTTTGCCTCTTGAAATTATAGCTTTTTTTATAATAAGTGGCAAGTTTATTGTTTGCATTGTATCAAAATTGTCAGGAAGTCTCAAGCTCCAATTTTTGCTTCCGGAGGTTCCCGGAACATTGTATGTATCTTCGATATTAAAGAAATCAGTAAAAAATATTTGTATGTTTTCTGCTTTTGAGGCAAAAAGTTCTACCAATTTTGTCTCTTTTAAAAATTCGGCATCTTTGGTCATTTTTATTATAATGTCATCTTTATTTTCTTCTTCTGAGAATAAGTCTTCGACAAGATTTTTTACGTGTAAATAACCTTCATGCGTGTTAATTAAAGATTTTGCCCATAGTGAAACAGGTTGGTTGTCGTGGGTTCCAACCATAACCCAGCATTCTTCCGGAATATTTTTGCATCTGTATGGATCTTCTTCTTCCGTTGGAACGGTAAATTGAGTTAATTTCATTCCAAGAAGTTTGTATTCTTTCATTACTGCTGCGACAGGATTTGTTAAGGTTCCTAAGTCTTCGCATACTATAGAATCTTTTGTTAAGCCTTCTTCCTTTGCTGCGGCTATAACAATTTTTTCAATTAATCTTCCATATAATTTGATCTGTTCTTTGGATAAATTTTTTACTCTTTTTTCGTTATCAGAAGAAACTGTTTCATCTAAATCTTCCAATTTTGCAATTGCGAATTTACCTAATTCAGGATGCTCCGGTGAGGAATATAATCTTCCTGCTCCGAGCTCAGGTTTCGGTTTGGAACCTTTTTTGTATACCCACGGATCGATTAAACCTACAATGTGGTCAATTCTTACTCCTCCCGGATTTTCTTTAAACATCTTTTTAAACAAATTTTTCATTAAAATTCCTGCATCTCCAAGAGAGCCATCATCATTGTACAGCTTTTCAGGGTCTACAACAGGGAAGCCCCATGCTTGGCCGTCTTTTGAAAAATAGTCAGGAGGGCAGCCTAAACACCACCCTTCAAGGAATAATGATTGATATGCCCATGTGTCTCTGTCTGAGAATGCAACTTGTCTATCTGCAATCATTTTGACATCTTTTGATTTTGCATATTTCCCTGTTTCTTCATTTTGTTTATTTAATACAAATTGTGTGAATTTATATCTTTCAATTTCATTTGAATATTTTTTTGAAATTTCTTCAATTCTTTTAGCGTATGCGATTTTTTCTTCATTAGATTTTGGATTAAGGAGATTCTTATCTGTTTCGTTTTTCCAGTTTGGCCAGTAATCGCTGTTATTTTCGATAATAAGTGCTTCATATAGAGCATCATTATCAAGCCAAGATTTGTTTTGAAGCTTGTATAATTCAAATTCTTTTATTAGAATTTTACTATTTTTATTTATAAAATTTTCATATGCCAATGCAAGAGCTTCTTCCTGTTTCCTTGTGATATATTCATAAGCGGTTCTGTTTGTACCTTTTTGTGGATTATTATTAACAATATCGTTGTATAATTCTTCAGGTAAGATATTATTCCATTTTTTTGTTGTTAGTTCTTTCAAGTCAATGAAAAGAGGATTGTTTGAAAAAATCGTTCCGGTGTATGGGGAAGGATCAGAAGCTTTTGTTTTACCGGCAGGTCCCATTTGAATCGCATCAAACAAGCCTGAAGCAAAATCAATAAACTTTTTCCCGCCGTTAGAGTTAATTGTTCCAAATCCGGTGTTTTCACCCTCTGCAGATGGGAAACTTGCATTATGCATGATAAAAACAAACTTCTTTTTATTTAATGCTTTTAACCCTTTTTTAATTGCTTTTAAATAGTTTTTTCTACTTTTCTTATTGTCTGAAAAAATCATATAACACCCCTTATTTAAACTAAAAACTTCTCTCTTTATTCAAGCCGCTCCGGCACTTCACATCGGCTTACGCATTTCCGCCTGTCAAATCAAAGATTTGTTCACTCATTTCGCTTTCGCTGCATTCGTAACGGCGGTGGTATTAT
>CACXDL010000014.1 GCA_902766395.1 uncultured bacterium | reverse complement strand
TATAAGGCTTCGTAGCTCAGTAGGATAGAGCGGCGGTTTCCTAAACCGCGTCTTGCCCGCGTTCGAATCGCGGCGGGGCCAAATAAAGAGACGGATTTATTCCGTCTTTTTATTTGGATTCGCTAGCGATGAGGTAAGCCGTTTTGCGTTCGGCGACCGTCGAGCAGAGGCTGAAGCTGTCGGCGAAATCGTCAAGCTGTCGGCTAGACTAATGAGCCGACGCGAAAGCCGTCCCATGCGAGACGGTCAAGATATGGATTATAAAAAGTTTGAAGACGAGTGACGCGAAAAATCGCGGCGGGGCCAAATAAAAAAGAGATGAACTTTTTGTTCAGCTCTTTTTTATGCTTTGCCAAAGATGAGAACGCTGAATTGCGTTCGGCGACTGTCGAGCAGAATTTGAGGAAATCAAAATTGTTGCAAAAAAAATTTTATGTATAATTGTATAGGAAATTATGTTAGGGAAAAATTCAAAAATAATATATAGCATACTGTTTATAACAGTCTTTTTTGTTGGGAATTACACATTCGCTCAGGAGATTACAGATAATTATATAAATCCATCTCAGAGTGCGGAATTTTATAATAAAAGCATCGATGATGAGAATTCTTTTGTAGATCCTCGTATTAAAAAAGAACTAAAAGCCTCTATACAAAATGTTTACGGAGAAGACAAAACCGAAGAAATTTACAATGAAATAATTGTACAAGCAGCATCCGCAAGGAAAAACAGACCTCAAAAACTTAAGCTGCAGGATTTGAACAGAAATTCCGAATGGTTCAAAAATGAAATCATCTATATGTTCTATGTAAATCAATTTGGAGTAATACAGAATAATAAAGATAATACTTTCGGTAATACAGTAGAAATGCTTGATTATTTAAAAGATTTAGGTGTTACAACACTTTATTTGCTGCCTTTTGTTGATAGTCCGATGGAGGATGCAGGTTTTGATGTTAAAAATCCGCAGGATGTAAGACAAGAACTCGGCGGAATGAAACAATTCGAACATTTCATTAAAATTGCAAAAGAAAAAGGATTCAAAATTAAAGCAGATCTGGTTTTAAATCATCTTTCCGATAAACACGAATGGTTTAAAAAGTTACAAGCCGGAGACACTAAATATTTGGATTATTTTATTTGGCGTGATAGTATGCCTGAATACAAAAAATATACCGATGAAAAACTTGGAACAGTTATTGAATACACAGAAGATAACGGAGATATTTCAAAAAGACGCTTGATTTTTCCGGAAAATACCGAAACAAACTGGCGAAGCATAAATATAAAAGAATCAAACGGAGAAACAGAAAAAACTTATTATTTATACCATACATTTTATCCTTTTCAGCTGGATATAAATTGGGAAAACCCTGAAGTCCTATATTATATGCTCGACACAATATCAAAATGGGCAAATTTAGGAGTAGATATTTTTAGAATGGATGCCATCCCGTATTTATCGAAAGAAAAAGGAACAAATGCCGAAAATCAGCCGAAAACACATTCTATTATTAATATTTTGAGTAATTACATCCAATTAACAGCACCCTCATCTGTTATACAGGTTGAAGCATGCCAGCATCCGAAAGACATTATCCATTATTTTGGAAAAACGAGAGATGTAAATGTCAAAATTGATGAAACAGATAAAGAACTTATAAGAACATCCGAAGCGCAAATTGCCTATAATTTTCCATATATGAATGCAATTTGGGCAAGCTTAATTTCAGAAGATAAAAAATATTTTACAGATACATACAAGAAAACTCCAAATATTCCGAAAAATACCTCATGGGGTGTATTTTTAAGAGTTCATGACGAATTGACTCTGGAGATGGTAAGTCCTGAAGTTCGAAACCTGATTTTTGAGGATTTAGAACCGAAAGGAGCTGGTTTTAGAAATGGTTTTGGAGTTTCCGGAAGATTAGCAAATTTTCTGGACAAAAATCCTGACAGGATAAATTTAGCATTTGCAATAATGTTTTCTACCCCAGGGATTCCAATAATCTACTACGGGGATGAAGTCGGAGTAACTAACAATTTTGAAAATGCAAAAAAATCCGCACAAAATCGAAAAAACAAAAACAAATTTTTAAAATTATTGTCTGTATTTGATTCCCGTGATATAAACAGAGGTCCGGTTCCTAAAAAACTTTTTTATGGATCACAAAAAGGCTGGTATTTGTTTAATTCGAAGGTATACAATAATACCAGACATTTAATTGAAGTGCGCAAATCTCTGCCTGTGATGGCTGATGGAAGCTTTGATATTTTAAAAACATCTTCAAATAAATGCCTTTCCTATATAAGAAAAAATCAAACACAACAAATTCTTGTGATAAATAATCTTTCAAAAGATAAAGTATACACGGATATTTCACTGCCTTTAACAATGTTTCTGAAAAATAATAAGAAAATAACCCGACTTAAAAATCTTTTAACCGGAAATAATATTAAAATATCAATTTCAGATAACAGCATACATATACTTCTACATCCGTATCAAATATTATGGCTTGAACTAACAGAAGGAGTAAACAGTGGAAAATAAAAAAAAATCTTTTTTGAATTATATAAATGTTTTTAGAGGGCTTGCAATTTTGCTTATTATTGCAGGTCATACAATGCAATTTGGACAAAGTTCAAGTTTGATACACAAAATTAATTGTGAAATTGTTTGCGGAGGAACGGCTCTTTTTATATTTATTTCAGGGTTTTTATTTCAACACTTGTCAGGAAAATTCGAATACAAAAATTACCTTTCAAAAAAATGGACTAATGTAGTTGTGCCTTATTTTATAACTGCAATTCCTGGGATATTGTTTTGTTTGTTTTTACCTAATACATACGGAAATTCATTCGATGGATTAAATCCTATAATTCAAATCCCGATGTTTTTAACAACCGGCAGAATACATAATACTCCGACTTGGTTTATACCTATGATAATTTTGTTCTTTTTCTGCTCGTGGATATTATTAAAACTTGAGCAAAAAGGAATTTTATACAAACTGCTGCCAATAATGTTCTTAATTACATTACTTTGCCCCAGAACAGATGTTGATTATAATTCAATAATGAATTTAACATACTCTCAAAAATACCTTGCTTGTTTGTGGTATATAATTAACGGTTTTATACATTTCTTTTCTTTGTACGTATTTGGAATGTTTTGTTCCAAATATAAAGAAGTTATCGACACTTTTTACAATAAAAGATTATTATTATGGCTTATTATGGTTGGTCTTGCAGCGGCAAATATTTACCTAAACTACCACAATATTTATTCAAGTTTTACTATATCAAAAACCATATTAACAATGCTTGTTTTAGGATATTTGAAACATTATGATAACTGGATTATGAAAAAAGAAACATTAAATAAAATTCTTGATATAACTGCAAAATACAGTTTTGGTTTATTTTTTGTTCATTGGTATTGGTTTTTCATTTATAATCAAATATTCGGACTGGAAAAAGTAATTCCTGTTATCAATAGTAATTATATATTAGTTTTGGGTATTGTAATCATAAGGTTTGTACTGGTAACAATATTTTCTATGCTTACACTATATTTAGGTAAAAAATTAATATTACTAGTTAATAAAGATGCGAATACAAGAATGTTTCTGGGGATATAAAAAACTATACAAAAAACTTAAGGGAATTTTTAATACCCAATCGCCCAGCTAAAATCGGAATGAGAAACTCTTTTCGGAGTTAAAACAGTCTGAGCCGCAGTAGAATCAGTTACTTCAATAACTTTATTTGCTTTTTGAAGGAGTTGTAATTTTGCAACTCTGCTATCAACATTATTAAAAGATTTATATCTGTCCAAATCCGCCTGAATGTCTTGATTTTCTGTATTTATTCTTACGATCTCCCGATCAAGCCTGTTTAAACCTGCCTCATAATTCATTGCAATATAATAACTTACAAAAGTGATAGCAATTGTAAAAAATAAACAAATACAAAGCGATTTATTTATCTTTCGCGTAACCATCTCTCGCACTGTAATAGGTTTGGCTTGATAAAAAGAACCTTCAACAACAGAACTGTATCGTTCTGTTTTTATTACATTACCAACGTAGGGATTCGTTTGTAATGCAGGCATTCCATCTTTAATTGTAGCTCCGATTGTACTCAAATCTTATTAACCTACTTTTTTATATATCTTGCAATTCTAAGTTTAGCACTTCTGGAAGGCGGGTTCTCCTGAATTTCTGAAGCAGAAGCTTCTATAGGTTTTTTATTTACTAACTCCAAGATTGGTGGTGGACAATTACATATCATTTGAGTTTTATCGCAATGACAGCGTGTTGAATAGTATTTAAAGAAATGCTTTACTATCCGGTCTTCAAGAGAGTGAAAACTTATTACCGATATTATAGCACCAAATTCCAATAAATCCAATACATCATTCAATGTGTTTTTAACATTTTGTAACTCGTGATTAACCTCAATACGGATTGCCTGAAAAACCCTTGTTGCAGGGTGAACTTTACTTTTGATATTAGGAGTTGCAGAAATTATCAATTCTGATAACTCAGTTGTGGTTTTTATTGGTTGAATTTTTCGTTGCTCAACAATTTTTTTGGCAATTCTTTTAGAAAATCTTTCTTCTCCATAATCTGAAAATATCCTTACAAGATCATTCTCGCTGTAATTATTGATTACATCGTAAGCACTAAAATCTCCATCCTGATCAAAGCGCATATCCAACGGAGCTTCCTTCATAAAAGAAAAGCCTCTGTCCTGTTTAGTTAATTGATGATATGAAGCACCAAGATCAAATAAAATTCCTCCATCAATCTTTTCTATACCAAGATTTTTTAAAACTTGTTTAATATTCGTATATGAACTTTTTACAATTGTTAAATTTTTGTAATCTTTAAGCCTTTCTGTCGCCGCAGTTATAGCGTCT
Organism: uncultured bacterium; assembly: GCA_902766395.1. GTDB lineage: Bacteria > Cyanobacteriota > Vampirovibrionia > Gastranaerophilales > Gastranaerophilaceae > Zag111. The sequence goes on along the minus strand of CACXDL010000014.1, from coordinate 2,005 downwards.
TCATCTATATCAAATGCTATTAGTCTTCCATCCGGACAAATCCTTTTTAAAATTAATTCACTATGACCTCCGCCCCCAAGAGTACAATCCACATAAACTTTACCGTTTGTGCACTCTAGTGCGTCAACAGCCTCATTTTTCATTACGGTATAATGTTTAAATTCTTCCATAAAAGCATATTAACATAAAAATTACACAAAAAGAGGAACATCAGATGTTCCTCTTTAATCTTTTTCTTACTTATTTAATTTATAATATAAATCCGGATAGACCCTGTTCATCGAATATTTCGATGAATTTGTCGTATGTACATGTTACTTCTGAACCTGATTCATCAAGAATTTGAATAACACCAAGCAAATCTTTTTCTTTTACATCAGATGCCTTTGACACAACTTTGTATGAATTTGTTTCCATAAATTCATTATCTTTGTGTTCCAACATTGTAAATTCCTGATCAAAATTAAAATCTATCATTGCCTTTGCCTCTTTTTTCTATTTTGTACAAATTATATGTCGGCTTTACGACCTCAAAACTTTATATTTATAATAAACATGTTAACAAAAATTTACATAATAAAAAGGAAGTGTTCGTAAATAAACACTTCCTTTTATATATATTGTTTGAATTTATACAGCTTGTTTAATTGCCTTTTGAGCTCTGTATAATGATGTTTCTTTGCCTAATATTTCAAGAATTCCAACCATATCTGCACCACAAGTTCTGCCTGTAATTGCAGCTCTTACAGCCCACATAGTAACTTTTGGTTTAATTCCTGCTGATTCTTTCCAGTATGCTCTGAAATCTGCAAGTTTTTCGTGAAGATTTTCTTCAGTCCATTCCCAGGAGGATGCTTTTTCAACAAAATCCTTCAAAACATCTTGAGCAACATCAGTATCTAATGTTTTTTCTTGCGCCTCAGGTTCAATTTTTACGTCTTTTCCAAAGAAATAAGGAACTGCATCAGTAATATCAGATAATAATGTCAATGGTTCACGTGTTATTTCAACCATTTTTGTATACTGTTCATCTGTTAATTCATTCAACGGATATTGAGTTAAATAAGGTTTCAAGCGTTCTTTTAATTCTTCCATCGGAAGCATTTTAATATAATGGCTGTTCATCCATTTCAATTTGTCATATTCAAAAATAGAATTAGAAGATGATATTTCTCCGATTCTGAAATCTTGCGCTATTTGATCAACAGTTTTTATTTCTTCGCCATCAGACGGAGACCAGCCTAACAATGCAACAAAATTTATTAAAGCATCTGTTAAATATCCTTCTTTAACAAAATCTGAAACAGCAGTAGCACCATGACGTTTTGAAAGTTTACTTCTGTCAGGAGCCAGGATCATTCCTAAGTGTCCGAATTTTGGAACAGGCAAACCTAATGCTTCAAATATCAAAATTTGTTTATAAGTATTTGAAATATGATCTTCCCCACGAATAACATGAGATATTTTCATCAAAGCATCATCAATTACAACTGCAAAGTTGTAAGTTGGAGCACCGTTTGATTTTTGAATGACAAAATCTCCCAACAAATCAGTGTCAATATGAAGTTTTCCTTTTACAAGATCATCAAACTCTAATATAGAAGAATCGTGAAAAGCTTTTTGAGCTTTTGAAATATTAAATCTTATCGCAGGTTTTCTGCCTTCAGCTCTTAATTTTTCTTTTTCTTCCGGTGTTAAATTTTCGCATTTTTTAGAATATACATATGCTCTTTTCTGTTCTGTTGCTTCTTTTTTCTCTTGTTCAAGTTCTTCAGGAGTACAAAAACATTCATAAGCAAAACCTGAGTCTAAAAGCTGCTGTACATATTTTGGATATATATCAAATCTTTGAGATTGAGTATAAGGTCCGTAAGGTCCGCCAACATCAGGACCTTCATCCCAATTTAAACCTAATGCTTTCAAACTGTCAAAAATATTATCAATATATTCCTGAGATGTTCTTTCAGCATCAGTATCTTCAATTCTTAAAATAAATTTACCGTTA
>CACXDL010000013.1 GCA_902766395.1 uncultured bacterium | reverse complement strand
GTCCAGTATTCTATTTCTAACCTGTTACCTTCAAAATCTAATATTACAGGAGAATCAAGAGTTAATGATACATCACGCTCTTTCCATTGATAGTACCAAGGTTCTTTTTTTGTGCCATTCCCATATATAAATTCTCCGTTTTTGTACTCAAAGTCGTATTCGTCCCAGTCTTTATTGTATAAAATCCCTGTGTAAAATATTCTATCAATAGTTTTGCCGATAATTTTATCCTTGATTGAATCAAAATATTCTTCCAAAGGCTTTGCGTTAATTATTCTTGTTGATTTCCAATTCTTGTCAATTTGATAATTAGGTCTAGCAACATTCAATGTTCTTAGCATTTTAAGTATATCTGATGAGCCGTTTTCAAGCTGAGTCCAATACATTAGGATATATAGTTTATTAATTTCAATCCACTCTTTTAACTCAACTTGTTCAACTTCTTCATCAAAAATAAGTTCCTCGTTCCCAATAACAGTACCGTCTAATTGAACCTTTACCCAGTTCATATTATGTTTATCCTCATAATCGTTTTGAACAATTATATACGGCAATCCCTCATAATTAGAAGGCTGAATAACAAGCTCCACATTCATCACAAGTCCTGAATCTTTTTTGTCTACAGGAGTGTTTGTCCATCTCTGCTCCTGATTAGGAGTTTCATAGAGATAAAACTTTTCTCTGTCATTAAGTTCTTCCCATAAAACGAGTGCATAATCATAATATGGGATTTCTTCATTTTCGTATGTTAAAGTATCTTTAAGGATTGCTTTTCTAATCTCTTTTCTGTATTCAGGCTCTAAATCTTTAAGTTTATACGGGCTGTTTTCACAAGGGTTCAGCCTCATATAATTCGGTTGATGCCTTAATCCCAATTTAAACTGAGCAATTACATATAACCCTGAAATTTCGTGTTTGAAGATTTTATCATACTTACCTGCCCAAAAGTAAGCTACAGTTTTAAGTCCGACATTAAAATGCCATTCAGCTTTTTCTTCGCATAATGTAACAAAGTAAATAAAATTTGCACTTTTTGTAATTACTCTAAATTTTTTTGTCATCGTTATTATCCTATATTATAAGAAAATCTCCATTTCTATTTGTGAGTATTGCATCATCATCCAAGCAGCTTAAATCATCAAAAATAAAATCATGAATTACGTTAAGATTTTTATCTATAATCCCCCATTTCCCATTTGATATAGCAAAAAAGTTTTCGTATCCTTTTTTTCCTTGAATTGCGGTATAGATAAAATCCGTAAGTTTTTCATTCTTTAGATTTATAAATCCGCTTTTTCCGTTTAAATCTGCTATAATGTTGCCATTACAAATGCTTAAACCATCATATTCAAAAGGTATAATGATATTGTTGTTAAAGTCTATAAGCCCGACTTTTCCATCTTTATCAGCGATTATATATTGCTTATGAAGTATTAAATAATCATCATAAATAAGCGGTATGATGATATTTTCATTGTGGTCAATTACTCCGTATTTACCGTCTTTTTCTACGATATACATATCTCTTTTTTGCATATCTTTATCAACAAAATCGTATTTTTTATTAAAGTATTTTTCTGTTTGATTCATTGTTTTTTCCTTACACTATTAGTATAACTTCCGTATGTGTCAAATAAGGTCGTTAAAATTTTAACTCAATAACTTCTCCCTGTTTTGTCAGGTACACATTACCTGTATTTTCTGACCAAGCAGAAGTAAGTCCATCGCTGAAACGATAATTTACATGATATTTTCCAAACGGTATAACAATTTCACCTTTTCTATTCAAATAGCCATTTTCATATTTTTCATTTCTTGCCCATATCATACCTTCATGGCAGTTATACAACTTGTAGTATTCAAACGGAACAACTACATTCCCCTCTGTATCAATCATTCCTGCTTTACCGTTTTTATAAACTACACACAAACCTTCCGAAAAATCATCGTGGGTATATTTGTCATAGATTAGCGAAATTACGACTTCACCATTAGTATCAACAAAACCGACTTTACCGTTTTTTAGAACCAAAAACCTGTTATTTGATAAATACCCTATAAAATTGTACTCAAATTCTGTAATAAATCCTCGCTTTTTAGTAGAATAAATAGCTTTAAAATCCCCTTTTAGAAGAATAATAAACTCTCCTGCGTTATCTTCGTTATCGGAAATAAGCTGTGCATCGTCATAGATAAAATCTTCTAAGACGTTTCCGTATCTGTCTATAATTCCCCATTTATCGTCTTTGAGTGTTGGGTAAGCGGTACAATCTCTTGTACACCAACAGTCAATTTCATCATAGAGAAAATCAACTACAACTTCGTTTCTTTTATTAATTAATCCGTATTTACCGTTCTTTTTGGCGTTTATGAGAAAATTTTTGCAAACACAGATTCCTTCATATTCAAAAGGGATAATGGTTTCATTTCGTGTATCAACCATTCCCCACTTACCATTAAGGCATTCCGCTACAACACCTTCAGAGAGGTATCCGCCATCATCATACATACAAGGGATAATCTCTTTTCCAGTAATATCAATATGTCCGTGCTTACCATTACGCTTAACTTCCCATAGACCTTCTTCACTTCCGCCTATGATACTGTTATATGCAAAATCGGTTAAGAAGTTGCCCCTATTATCCATAACGGCTTGAAGTCCGTTTTTATCAGTGACAAATGCTATATCTTCATCTTCATAATCACATACAAACATATCTCTATCAGGAAGTTCAAAAAGCTTTTCGCCTTTATTATTTATGCAAATTCTTGGTCCATAGTCGGATTTACCATCTATAACTCCGTCAAAATGTATAAATGCTTTTCCGTGTTTAAAAGGTCCTAATTCGTATCCGTGCATAATTCTACCTCATCTATTTCTTTCAAAAAATTTTCAGGATTTTCTAAGTATTTGTCAAAAAGAGGAATATATTCAGAAAACGTACATAAAACGTACTCTTGGCATACCCCTGCTCCTTCTTTTCTGCATTTTTCTTCATATTCCTTGCTTATATAATATTTATTATTCTTATAAACTTCTTTAAACTCTTGATTAAACTGCTTAATTAATTCATATTCGCTAATAATTACATCAACTGCTGTGACAGTATGTTTTAAATCAGAATCTTTAAATCTGTCTATTGAGTTCCTGCAAGCAGGGTCATCTCTATCTAAAATAACTAACCTAACGTCATTTGAATTTTCAACAGGCAAAAGAGCCATATAGTAATATATTCCCTCATCATCTACTGTCATAAAAAGTGGGATTCTATGAGTTATATATTTATACAAAATATCAAATATGAAGTAAATGTCACCCAACGACCAGCATAGCATAAGAGGATAATCACAAATATTAAAATAATATGTGCCAGTCGGAACGTCAGAAAGTTTAGTTGTTTTTTCTGAAAACAGCTTATCGACACGCTTTGGCGTAGATTTATTTATTATTTTATAAATCTTACCTTTGCCTTTTTCTTTATCTAAGCAGTAAACACCGCCTTCATTGTACATTTTTGGGATCATAATCAAGTCCATATATATTTAAGCTGGTTTTTATTTGTTCAACGTTAAATTCTTTTTTATATTGTGTTGGATTTTCAAAATACTTATTAAGTTCGATAATAACGTATTTTATTCTTTTTATCCAACTATACCTTGGATTTCTTTCTTTTTTCTTTACATCTGCTGCCATTTGCAAGATATCAAGCATTTGTTTTAAAAAAGTATCTTTTTTAATAATAAAATCTGTTAAAAACTTTTTATCTTTATACCTTTTGTATATAAAACCACTATGAGTTATTGCTACTCTTATGTTGGTATCATCTAAAGGTGTTGTAAACAAAAGATATGCACTTCCTTCATCATCAAAAGGACAAATCAGAATTTTATCATCAGTATTAGCTAAAATCGGTAAAAATTGTAATAAATCACCTATAAAATTCCCAACACAAAAGTTAGTATCTATTAATACATCTTCTATATTTAGGAACAAATAATCATCTATATCGCCCCATAAATCCCATTCAGTCCCTGCTGAATTGAATTTTTTACTTCTTTAATTTCGTTCGGATTTCCTAAAACTCGTTTTCCGTCAATTATTGCCGTAATTTGTTTTAAGCTTAAACTATTGTTTTCAATAGCCAAAGATGAATGAATAGTTTTTATTCGATTTTCTTTTCGCAATTTAACATGATATGGGCTATCCTGAAGCGAATTTATTTCTCCAATTTTTTCTGAAATATTGGAGATAAGTTCAATTATTTTTGATGTAATTTCAAATGGCGGTGTGTACAATTTTATACATCCTTGTGTTATGAGTAGCACTTAACATCTTTATTTTAACATAAATACATTTACATATTAATAAGTAAAGTTTTGTAAAATAAAGGTATAATCTATCTTTACAGGTTTTACCATGCTTTATTACTATAAATATAGCAGATAATTTATATAATAGGAAAGGAAAATAAAATGTACTACAATTACCCTCTATTTCAACAAATACAACTATTCAAAGATATGTATGATTACACAGACGCCTGCAGAACAATACATGACCCTTGGAAATCAAATCTTGAAAGATTTCAAGCATATATAACAATAGACCAGTTTTGGAATAAGTATATTAGATTTAATTAATTTAACTTCCCTGTTAATTTATATATATTCAAATAATTATAATAATCTAAATACCCAATCAGAAATTAATCCTAACTTATATATAAATCCACAATTTGTAAATTTATATACAAAATACAATCTCCGTGGTAAATTGTATATATAATGTTACTGGAGTGGACAAGATGGCTGACGCAAAATCATTATTTATTGATAAACTTGTTATATGGTCGGATAATCCTAGGCACGGACTTCAAGTAAAGACGAATGAGTTTTCAGAAACAGATATAATTAATATTCTTATTGACGTTGTCGGTGAAGACAAAATGTATAATCTGATTAATGATATAGTAGAAACTAAAGGTCTTTTGCCAAATCTTTTACCTGTTGTAGTGCCATGTAAAGATAAATACCACGTATATGATGGTAATAGAAGAATTAGTGCGTTAAAGATTATTAAAAACCCAAGTATTATAGAAAATGAACAATTATTAAAACGCGTAAGCAAATTAGTTGAGAATAATGATACAACTTTTGCTGAAAAGGTATCTGTATACATTACAGAAGAAAACGAAGCTCTTGAAATTATGGATAAAATGCACTCTGGCGAACAAAATGGGGTTGGAATGATTTCCTGGGAGCCTTATCAAAGAGATATTTCTTTATCCAAACGAAATAAGCAATTACAATATCCTATAGCCTTTAAAATTTGCCAAGCTCTTAATTATGATATGAAGTCCTTTACAAAGGATACACCAACATATACGGATCTTGACAGATTATTTAAAGTAAAAACTTTGACAGAGCATTTTGACATAGATATTAAAAACAGTGATTTTTCTAAAAAAGTAAAAAATGTGATTCATTGGTTAGAAGAATATAAAAAAGTAGAAGGATTTAACTCTTATTCCAGACAATTCAATATTACAGGCGATAAAGAATTCAATGGACCGATAAGTAAATTTTGTGATTGGGTTGATGAACAAAAGCAGAATATGAAAAAATATAAATTTCAGGCAAATGAAATCTCAATATTCTGTGATGAAAAGTTTTCCTTTGCTAAATTTAATTTAAAAATATATAACAACGATAATAATAAAATAACTTTTGAAAAAAAGGATCTTTCTGTTGAATATATTTCTCCAAAAGGTATATTATCATCAGATATTGATTTAAACCAAATTGGAATTTGGACTGTTAAAATAACCTATGATGGAGAACAATGCAAAACAACGGTTAACGTACGAGAATTGCTTAAACCGAGAATTGATTTTTGTGAGCAAAAAATATATGCTTTGGGGAATACAGTAGATTTAAGAGATTTAGTTATTCGTGCAACCGATTCACATGGAAAAGACCAAAAACGAAATCTAGTAATTGAGGGTCACAGTAACTACAAAATGAAGAAGGACATGCTGACCGGTGAAAATTCAAAAGGTGATTATACAATAAAATATACATTTACCGATATCGACAGTTGCCCTTTCTCCAGAACTAATGATATAAAAATCGTTGATAAATTATATCCTCTTTTGCCTGAAAACAGAGATACTCCTATTTATAGTACAAGAAATTCATACTGTGACATTGATATATCTCCGTTTATTAATGAGTTAATTAGAGAAATTAATGAACTAGATTTTAATCAAAATGTTAATATTATTGCCACTTCAACAAGAACAATTCTTGAGTTAACTTTTGATGAATTATATATGAATAAAAAAGTTACTTTTAAAGAACTAAATAATTTAAAAACATCAATTGACGAATTTAAAACTCATATGTTAAATGGCGAAGTAAAAACTCTTTGTCAAAAATACAATCAAATATTTACATCATACAAAAATGAGATAAATTTTTTCAAAACAATTGATGCAGATAGACTTGCCTCTTTTCTACATCTTGCTGCTCACAAGAGTTGTTCAAGAATAGAGACTACTGAGCTATCCGAAGTCATAACAAAAAAAATTGTACCAATACTAATATATGCAAGTGTAATGTTAAAGGAAAAATAGGAGTTTAATTTGTGCGTTATTCACCATTAAGATATCCTGGCGGTAAAGGTAAAATTTCAAAATTTATGAAAGAATTTGTTAAAAGTAATTTTGACAAAAAGCCTTGTTATATTGAACCGTACGTCGGAGGTGCAGAAATAGCGCTCACATTATTATTAGAAAATTACGTACGTAAAATTCATATAAATGACAAAGACTATGGTATTTATTGTTTTTGGAAATCAATATTAGAAAATACAGATGATTTTATAAAACTCATTGAAGATACTCCTGTAAATATAAAAACTTGGAAAATTCAGAAAAAAATATATATAAGCCAAGATAAACATACTGATTTGGAAATAGGTTTTGCGACATTTTTCTTAAATAGATGCAACTATTCAGGGGTAATAAAAGGTGGTCCAATTGGAGGCATGCAACAAACAGGCAAATGGAAAATTGATGCACGTTACAATAAAAAAGATCTTATAGAAAAAATTAAAAAAATTTCAGAATATAAAAGTAAAATCAATCTTTATAATGAAGATACATTACATTTTTTGAAAAAACAAAAAACGAAAATCAAAAAATGTTTGCTTTATCTAGATCCACCATACTATATAAAGGGATATCAATTGTATAAAAATCATTACATTAAATCAGATCACATAGATATCGCCAATTGTATTAAAAATTTACAAGGGACTTGGATTGTAAGCTATGATAATACTCCCGAAATTGTTGATTTATATAAATTTGTTAATTCAAAAAAAATAAGAGAATTTAATATATCGTATTCTGCGGGAAAAAACAAAATTGGTAAAGAAATAATGTTTTTTTCAAAAAATTCTTTGATTCCTGATTGTGCAATTTGTTAACATCTTTATCTCATAGTTAATTTAATCTTATTCCGAGTGTTAAATTACAGTTGTATTGCGAGAAACACTCAAATGGTGGTTCGGCGGATTTGCGGACGGATGGAGTGAGCGAAGCGAACAAATCCGGATAGCGAGT
>CACXDL010000012.1 GCA_902766395.1 uncultured bacterium | reverse complement strand
TTTTTTTTTTTTTTTTATATGCTTGTAATTGACCAAGAGCTGAAAAATATCCATCACTATCAGAAACGTCTTTTGAATATTTTCCACTCCACATAATAAGATTATTTACGCAATCTGTAAGAATTGCTGAAGTTTTTAAATATAAAGGGTACCTAATCTGAAAAGCGCTGGAAATTTCGAGCAATTTCCACAAATTACCTCTGGATGTCATTTTATCGTTAATCGCATATGAATTAATTAACAGTACAGATTTTACATCAAACGCCTTCGCCAGGGCCTGTAATGAATTAAAGTCGACTTTATCATTATTTTTAAACTGGGATAAAACATTTTCAGCACTATACTTTAGAGAAGAATCCGCACCTAAATTAGCCCTTACAACAGATAAATCAGGAGCATAAACATTCTTGTACATTTTTAAATTTTGAATAATATCACTTGCGACAATTTCAGAAACTTCAGGGAAACAATAATAATTCTCACAAACAGAAAAGATATCTACAGGCAAAACTAACAAGCGAAACTCGACAGCCTGAGCCCTTACAGAAAATAAACACAAAAGAGCTATGCATAATAAAAATTTATATAATATCTTTTTCATAAGGAAATTATAGCATAATTAAGGATAACATGGTATAATAAATATATGATTAGGAATTTAGCAGAAATTTTGGGAATAGGGGTTGACACTTTTACAAAAGATAGTGCTCTTGAGTATATAGAAAAAAAGAGAGGACACGTTGTAACTATTAACCCAGAGATGATTATAAACGCAAATAAGAATTCTGAATTTAAAGAAATAATAAATAATGCAGATTTAGTTATTCCTGATGGAATTGGAGTGGAAATAGGACTTAAAATTCTGGGGCATAGAGTTAAAAGGATTGCAGGGATAGAGTTTGGCAAAGAACTATTATACAACGCGGCAAAATCTGGGGGAAAAGTTGCTCTTATAGGAGCAAAGCCAGAAGTAATTTCTTTAGCCAAAAAAAAACTTGAGTCAGAATTTGAGAATTTAAATATTATATATACTCATGATGGCTACTTTGCACAACCGACAGAAATATATGAGAAGCTTATTGAAACAGCTCCGGACTTAATTTTAGTTGCATTAGGTTCACCGAAGCAAGAAATGTTTATATCTAAAATTAAAGATAAACTTCCAAATTCAATAATGATCGGTTTGGGAGGAAGTTTTGATGTATGGTCAGGAATGAGTAAAAGAGCACCACTAATCTATCAAAAAATGGGATTAGAATGGTTATATAGAGCTATTAAAGAGCCTAAAAGATTTAAAAGGATATTTCCAACCATTCCATTATTTTTATTAAATGTACTAGTAGAGAGGATAACAAAGAAATAATATGCTTAAAGAACAAGAAATAAAAGAAATAGAAAAATTATGTGCACAAAATAGAAAGAACATTCTTGAGATGGTGTACCTTGCACAATCCGGACACATTGGAGGATCCCTTTCAGCATGCGAAATTATGACTGTGCTGTTTCATAAATGTATGAAAAACTCAAAAGATGAATTTAGAGACAGATTTGTGTTATCAAAGGGTCATATTTCACCTTTATACTACTCTGTACTATCGCAAGTTGGTTTTATCCCGGAAGAAGAACTTAAATCATTTAGAAAATTAAATACGAGATTACAGGGGCATCCGTCTAAAATGACACCGGGAGTTGAAGTTGCTACAGGCTCACTTGGACAAGGGTTATCTATGGCTTGCGGGATAGCAATATCATTAAAACTTGATAAAAATCCTGCACATGTTTTTGTTTTACTTGGTGACGGAGAAATGCAGGAAGGAAATGTATGGGAAGCACTTATGCAAGCTCCTGCAAGAAATTTAAACAATTTAGTTGCAATAGTAGACCGTAACAGACTACAAATCGACGGTAATACTGAAGATATCAAACCTTTAGATAATTTAAGCGCCAAAATAAAAGCTTTCAACTGGAATGTGATAGAAATTAACGGCCATGATATAAATCAAATATATGAAGCAATAGAAAGCGGCAAAATATCTAATAAGCCGACATTTATAATTGCTAATACCATTAAAGGTAAAGGTGTAAGTTTTATGGAGAATAATCCGGATTGGCATGGGAAAGCACCGGATGAAGAAAAATATAAAAAAGCTATGGAAGAATTAAAATAAACCGGAGGGGTAATGAAAATTTTTAACAATAAAAATTCAGCATTTACATTAATGGAAATCTCACTTGTAATCTTAATAATGAGTGTTCTCATTATACTTACCTTGCCGATTATTAATAAACAATTAGAAAAATCTAACGATTATTCTTACTTCTTAGCATATAAAACAGTAGAAAAACTGGGTACGCAAATTGTTGCTTTTGGAGACGCCAGAGAAGACACTGCTCTAAATAATACAATAGAATACCCCATTGTAGCAGAAGCAAATACAAATAAAGACTCAAGGGGAAAAATATACCAATCTTTTGTAAAAAAAATTTCAAATGCCTTAACCCCGAAAGTATATGCAACTCCAAGTGAAATAACTTCATGGTCAGAATACGAATACAACATTGCAAAATTATGCATGCACTATGGTGGAGAAACAAATTATCCCCCAGATAAGATTCTACTTGGGAATGACGGTACAACCAGTACATATTTAAACTACGAAACACTTATTTCAAATTGGAATAGCATTTCCACCGCCTCTACAGCAAGAGAAAAAAATCCTTGCTATGCTTTGTATGGAGACACTAATAATATAACAGAAGTTACTGTTGATAAAAATCTTATAATAAGGAGATTTACAGGCAAAAATTCATATTCTTCCGACATTGCATATGATATGTGGAACTCTACGCCTGAGAGTTTCTGCACAAGTTTGAGAAGCAATACAACAGATACAGAGTATAAAAAAGTTAGCCCAACAATAAGTTCTGTTTCCGGTTCATCAGTAAATAAAGATATTGTACCGTACTATATATGTGTATTAAAAACTAAAGAAGCTTCAGTATCATTAATAAATTCTACAAGATCGGCATCAATAACAACTCCTACAAGAGATTTCGACTGCACAACAAACGGATTTACGAATACAACATACAATTCTTCAACAGGAAGATGTGAATGTATGTCCGGCTATACACCTTCGCTTAATAATAACAATATATGCTGCCCAACTCCAACAACAAACAATTACGCATATTCATACCAAGATAATAGCACATATAGCTGCGTAACAAGGAATTGTAAGCTAGACAGATACAATGAAATCACACACACTTGTTGCCCTCTTCACTCTAAGTACAGCCTTTCTTCTCAAAAATGCATTTGTGACGACGGATATAAAATGAATGCATCCAATGTATGCCAATTATCATATGACTGTCAACCGGGAACCCACTTAAATTCTGCAGGTATATGCGTAACTAATGCACCTATTTCAAAAGCCAAAAGATTCTGTGAAATTATTGCTGATAATTTTAACGTACAAAACGCAAACTGCAACACTTTCTCGCAAGTTGACGATGTTAATGTTAACACTACACTATTTAATAATGTAACAGTAAATAATAATTTCATGTCAATTAATACACAAGGCAAAGAGCATGTTTTCAGAGATACAAGCGGCGAAATGGACCCAAATATAGTGTTCTCAAATGGGCTTAAATTATGGATTCTGGGAGACAAACAAGCTTCTATTGCAGGTTTGTCGTATAATCCTACAGGATATGAAAACACTACAAACGTATGCAAAAAACTTAATCTAGATTCTGAAAGCACCTGTGGAAACAGTAATGGCAGATATTTTTGTAAGCCGGAAAATCAATGCTTCGAAATAAAAAGAACGTATAATAATAATCCGGCATCTGCACTTAAAGATGCAAGAAATTGCTGTTCGACATTAAATCTCTTTGATATTATAAATTCTTATGCTGCGAGAGGCTATTTGAAAGATGCAAGAACATATGCAATTAATGGATTTACAATTTTTGTAGACATTGATGGTGATAAAGGCGATGGGACATTATGGGTTGATGTTTTTCCATTTTTTGTCAGCGCAAATGGCAAAGTGTATCCGGCATATCCTTTAGATGCTCCTAAAAACTCTCCCTCTAAATATATTGGGGGGAACAGCACAGCTCTTACTGCAGATGTTTACTACTACGAACAAGATGATGACGCAAGAAAAAGAATCTTAGCATACTCATCTATACCATATGCAAGAGCAGCTTGTTTTGCCAGGGATATAAGTGCTTATACTCCATACTGCTTAAACCTTGGAACAGCAATAAGAGGTTATGACGAAACTAGAACAATGGATGAATATATTAACTCTGACGGTAAAAGAGGAATACCTGAGAACCCATGTTTCACACACAGATGTTTTATACACGTAAAAAATAAACTTAGATTTTTATAACATATTGAGGAGAATATGATTACTGATAATATTGAAAATATTGATTTATACAATTCAATTATTCCAAATGAGGTTATTAAATTTATAAAAAATTTGAACCAAAATACAGAACTTGGCAAATATCAAATAAATGAAAATATATATGCAAATATAGAGATGTACAATACAAAGCCAATTCAAGAAGGAAAATTTGAATCTCACAAACAATATTGCGATATTCAAATTCTTCTTAAAGGGGAAGAATATATCTTGTACCAACCAACAAAAAACTTAAAAAATTCCGGAGTATACAGACAGGAGAAAGACATAATGTTTTATCTGGATAAAATAGAAGGCTCTCCCTTTGTAAAACTTGACGGTACAAATTTTGCACTAATATATCCCCATGAAGCTCACGCACCACAAATCGCGACGAATGAAGGAGAACAAAACGTCATAAAAGTCGTCGTAAAAATAAAGGAAATAGCATAATCAACTATTTCCCCAGTGTTTCAGGATAAACATCCCACTTTATAGATTCATTTCGCCTGAACCAGGTTAGTTGTCTTTTTGCATAACGCCTTGTATTGCGTTTTAATAAACTTACGGCATCCTCAAATGAATTTATCCCGTCCAAATAACTAATCATCTCCTTATAACCTATTGTGTTTATAAGATTTGGGACCCTGCCATGTTTTGATAAAAGGCTTTTAGTTTCTTCTAGTAAACCTTCTTCCAACATCAAATCAACCCTTTTTTCAATTCTTTCATATAAAACAGAACGAGGGAGGTTTTTCCCTATCCACTCAACATTATAATCAGAGCCATTAATACTGCGAATGTCATCAAGTGACCGACCAGAGATAGTAACCACCTCTATTGCCCTTATAATTTTTTTTCTGTCATTTGGGTCTATAACATCTGCAGCACTGGCATCTGATTTTATAAGAATATTTCTAAGTTCTTCTGTTGTTTTTCTGCCCAATTCTTCACGTAAAGACCTATCTGCCTCTATGCGGGGAAGATTATAACCTTTAAGCAATACATCAACATACAAACCAGTTCCCCCAACAACAATTGGAACTTTTCCCCGATTAAAAATATCATTTATTATTTTTTTTGCCTCGTCGACATATAATGCTGCAGAATAATCAAATTCCGGCTCAACTATATCAATCATATAATGAGGAATACCTTTCATTTCTTTTTTTGAAGGTTTAGCCGTACCAATATTAAAACCTTTATACACCAAACGAGAATCTGCAGAAACAATTTCTCCGCCAATCCTTTGCGCAAGTTCAATAGAAAAGGCCGTTTTCCCGCTGGCAGTAGGGCCAACAACTGCAACTACATTTATATTATTTGAGAAAGAATTTTTCATAAGCTCCAAAAATTAAGACAAAAACATATAAAATAATATAGTAAAGAAATAGAGAAACAACAAAATATAAATATGGACTTAATGATAATAAAAGTAAACTAAATAAATATACAAGTAAAAGCAATATAAAAATATACAAAAACAATAATAAAGAATGAGGGAATGTTATAACAAGTTTTTTCACGGAATTTATAAACGCTTTATATGGATTCTTTTCGACATATACAATCTCCGGGATTGTAAAAAGTAGAATGTAATGCATAAGAAGAACCATAACAAAAGCAAATATATTCTCTGGAGTGAAATAACTTAAACCGGTATCAACAAAAATAAAAAGATAATTAACACCCCACTCGTAAAATAATATCGTAAAATAACCATACAAAAGAGCATAAAAAATAAAAAACAAAAATATTGGAATAAACAAAGAACTTATTCCTTCGGATACCGAATTAAATATTTTTTTTACTTCTTCAACTCTGTCAGAATCATAAACAAAAACCTTATCAGATAATTTATGAACTTTTTTCAGCAAGTAAAACCAGGCAGAAAAACAAATACTCACGACAACAATCATTGCAGTCGAAGATAGAAAAAATTTAAAAATATTATTTGCACTATTATAAATATATAGAGAATATATAAATATAAAAGTCACAATAAGAACAAGAGGTGCCAATAAAATTATGCACTCATTAGTCTCTTTAAAACTGTTTTTTATAATAGATTTAAGCATATTCTCTTCTTTATTACACAGCCAATGCGGCATTATTATCATTTTTTTTATCTGATTCAGACTGTATCTTTCTTTTCCTTCTTCGCATCAAATCAACAAAAGCCTCAAGCCTTGTAATATAACCGGCTTTACCGGTTTGCTCATCCATTATTAATGCTAGTATAGGAATATCGCAATCTTCACGCATTGCAGGAAAAATATTTTGAGACATAATCTCAGGCATACAAGTAAACGGACTTAAATGAATAATTCCGTCTGCCCCTCTTTCATCAGCATACACAACATCCGAAACACATTCAAGTGAGTCTCCACCGATATCACGCATCAGGTACGGTTTTGCAAGTCTTATTGCCCGTTGCAAATGAGTTTCACCTTTTCTGAAGATTTTCGGAATAATTGCATCTTTAAGAAAACTCGTTAAAGTTAAACTACGGCGAACCTCAACTCCCATTTTACCAAGTTCACGTTCGATACCCTGATTTGAGAATTCATCATTTACCACATAAATTTCACCTGTTATATCGACATATAATACATCTCTATTTTTATCAAGTTCTACCTTCTTCATTTCTTCTTTAACTTTTCTTTTTGCTTTTCTGAGCCCCTTCAAGGTATCATTCTCATCAATATATTTAAGAGCTTTTAGATAATGTTTTTCGGAATCGCCAAGCCTTATCTCTCTTGCACGGCAGTAAGAATGCATTTTCTCTAGAGAATCAAGCATAAAAGCCTTAGTAATTGCAACTATAATTGCTCTTATAAACAAAATAGGATTATTTTTTCCACTTACTGTTTTAAGAAAATTATACATGCCTTTAATGCCATCATAGAGCTGCATTTCTATATAATTTGCCTTGTATCCTAAATCAGCTAACGCATTTTCAATACATTTACCATATTCTCCCAAACGGCAACATCCCGGAGAAGTAATCATACATACATAGTCCGTACCACCTTCTATGGCTTCAATTAAGTTTCCTAAAATAAGTTTGTATGGAATACAAATTGCCTCTGGAGAATGTTTTGTACCAAGTGACAATGTACGCTTACTGGTATATGGTTCAACATATGGTTCACAGCCGATAATTCTTAAAGCTGCTGACCAAGCTACACTTATTGTTCCCATATGAGGAAAAGATACTTTTTTCTTTATTGTTTCAGACATTTTTATTTCCTTTATAATTTAAATCCGGATAACGAGCGGCGCTTACTTCATCAATTTTTTTTACACAAGTATTGTGAGGAGCGCTCAATATTTTTTGAGAATCAGAATTGCACTCTTTGGCAATTTTTATCATTGTATTTACAAATTCATCTAAAATTTCTTTACTTTCAGACTCCGTAGGCTCAATCATCATTGCTTCATGAACTATTAGCGGAAAATAAACCGTTGGAGGATGAGTATTTTCATCCATCAAAGCTTTTGCTATATTAAGAGTAGAAATACCTTTTTCCTCTTTCTGTTTTTCGCCGGTTATTACAAACTCGTGCATACAAGGTTCATCATAAGGTAAATTATAATATTTTTTTAATTTTTCTTTGAGATAATTGGCATTTAATACGGCATTCTCTGAAACATTTTTAAGGTTATTACCCATCATAAGAATATATGCATAAGCTCTTACAAGAATTGAAAAATTCCCAAAGAAATCTTTTACATTACCAATAGAATCCGGAAGTTTGTAATTTCTATAATATCTTTCTCCGTCAAAATCTATAACAGGGACAGGGAGAAACTTTGCAAGTTTATCAATTACAGCAACGACACCTGCTCCTGGGCCACCTCCACCATGAGGAGTCGAAAAGGTTTTATGGAGATTCAAATGCACAACATCAAATCCCATAAGTTTTGGATTTGTATACCCCATAATTGCGTTGAAATTAGCCCCGTCATAATACAGCAAAGATCCGTTTTCATGCATCAATTCAGATACTTGTTTAACATTTTCTTCAAAAATACCCAGAGTATTAGGGTTTGTCATCATTATCGCTGCAACATCAGGTGATAATACAGCTTTTAATGCTTCAATATCAACCTGCCCTTTTGAGTTTGATTTAATTTCTACAACATCAAATCCTGCCATTTTTGCACTCGCAGGATTAGTGCCGTGAGCAGAATCAGGAATAATTACCTTCGATCTTTTTTCTCCAATATTGTCAAAGTATTTTCTGATAATCATCATACCTGTCATTTCACCATGAGCACCGGCAGACGGCTGAAGAGTTATTGCATCCATACCTGTAATTTTTAATAGTGCATTCTGAAGGTTATACATAAGCTCAAGAGCACCCTGAGCAAAATCATCTTTTACTTCCGGGTGTATGTTAAAGCCATCTAAACCAGCCAAAAATTCATTAACCTTTGGATTATATTTCATCGTACAAGAACCAAGAGGATAAAAACCTTTCTCAATACAAAAATTCATATCAGATAAACACTTATAATGACGCATAACATCAAGTTCAGAAACGCATGGAAGCCCTACCTCACCATTCCTTAGATATGATTTGTCTATGAAATTAATATTAGCTTCACTATCGGTGAGAGTTATACCATCTACGCCGCTACTTTTTTCAAAAATTGTTTTCATTATCTAAATTATCCCTTGTCTTGCCAAGTCTTTTTTTATACGGTCTAAACCGGATTGAATAATTCTTGAAATTCTCGATTGAGAAATATTAAATTCTTCGGATATTTCTCTCAATTTTTTATCTTTGATAAATTTATATTCGATAAATTCTTTTTCCCTTGGAGGAAGCTTTTGCATTGATTCAAGAATTCCTCGTTTCAATTCAAAGAATTCAATATTTTCTTCAGGGTTACGATCATTAGATTTAAACTGAGTTGGGACTTCGTTATCTTCAAGTTCATCCATAGAAAGAATATTTTTATAAACATCTGCTCTTGCTTCTACACTATTAACTTCATCATCTTCAGACTCAGAACGATTTTTAAGCGTATACCATTTATAACGACGTCTTACTTCATTTCGGATAGCCCATTTTATTGCAGTTGATAAATAAGTATTATTATATTTTTCTGTCGAATTGTTACTAAAAAGAATATAAAGAGCATGAGTCCCAATATTTACCAATTCCGGCAACTCTATTAAATGAGAATTCGAAAATTTCTGATATTCAACTTTTGCTATTATTTCTATTAATTCTCTGTATTCTCTTAGCTTTTTATCGTCAACTGACATTTTATAAATAACCTTAATTCTTGATATTTATATCATATCAGAAAAAAGACTATATTACCAGACAATGTAATTTTCCTTAACATTATTTATATTTCTTTGGAAGGGGTTTAAAATGAAAATTCTTTTTTGTTCTGATGGATCAAACTTATGTTATGAAGCAATCAATAATTTCACAAATTGGTTTAAAAAATTTGATGCAGACATATTATGTGTTGCCAATATTCATACTCTTCCGGAAGGGTTTGTTCTCGAGATACCGGAATTTGAATCAAGATGCCAGAATTCTGTTAAAGAGATCTTAAATCACAGTAAGGATCATCTTGACAGTCTGAAAATTGAAACGAAAAAGCTTATAAAAGGTTGTGGAGGAACTGTAGATTACATACTTGAAACAGAAAAAAAGGGGAAGTACGATTATATTGTACTGGGTTCAAACGGAAAAATAGGAATACAAAAATGGTTAGGCTCTATTTCTCAGGAAGTAGCAAGCAAATGCAAAAGTTCAATATATATTTCTAAAGGGAAAAACAACCTCAGAGATATAACATTTGCATTTAACACAGAATGTGATTACAGCCCGGAACTAGAAAAAATGATAACTGAAATCAATTTCGGAGAGAAAAATATTCACTTAATAACTGTATTCAAAATACCGGAGTACATGTTTCTTGAAGGGAATATAGATAAAAGATGGATAAAAGATATAGAAAAGAAACAAATAAAACTTTCACTTAACAAGCTTGCCCACTATGAAAGAATCTTTCGCCAACATAATATAAAAATAACAAATAGTCTTACGATAAAAGGAAATTACGAAGAAGAAATACTAAAATATTCTAAAAATAATAAAATTGATCTTATTGTTTGTCCTGTTTACAAACAAAATAATAATAAGACTCTGCCTGCAAGTTTTAAAAAGATCTTAGAACATTGTAGTACGGACATTATTATATTAAAGGATTTTGAAAACTTATAACACCTTCGTCTAATTTCGCTTCAACACCAAACGGAATAGTACATTTTACCGGAGAATGAGAAATTTTGTAACCGCTATAACAAGGTATATTTAAATTTGCAGAAATTTCATAAAACAATTCATCCAACTGTGCGTAATTTTCAACATCAAGAAAATCACCAAGCACAAGAGCTTTTATATTATTTTTAAATTTGTCAATATTTATCAATTGAGAAAAAGAGCGATCGATTTTATATACAGGCTCATTAAGATCTTCAGCAAAAAAGATAAAAGGTTCATCAGGAATAAAGTCAAGCCCGCACAAAGATGCCATTGTCGACAAATTTCCTCCGAATAAAATACCTTGCGCGTGACCCTCACGATAAGATTTTAAATCATCAGAAACTATTTGTAAAATTTGCCCATTTAAAATATTCCAAAAATGCTCCTCTGTGTACGAATTAATTGAGTCGATCTGGAAATCACCTTTAGGCATAGGAGATGAGAATGTAACTAATCCGGTTTTCTTATATATTATTGCAGATAATGCAGTAATGTCAGAATAGCCACAAAAAATTTTGGGATTATTCGAAATTGCGGAATAATCAATCTTATCAAGAATTCTGATTGCTCCATATCCCCCTCTTGCACAAATTATAGCATCAGTTTCAGGGTCTAAAAATGCATCCGACAAATCTTTTGCACGCTCATCATCTGTTCCTGCCATATAACGTAATTTGTTAAAAACACTATCTCCTAATTTTACCCTATACCCCTTATTTTCAAAATAAATTTTTGCATTTAAAATATTTTCTTCTTTGACATTCCCAGAAGGTGCAATAATAGTTATTGTATCTCCTTTTGATATTTTTTTTGGTTTAATTATGTTCATATTCGACCCTTTTAAAAATTTATCTGATATAATTACTTTATCATGAATAAAAATTACATTCCGTTATACAGAAAATACCGACCACAAAGACTTGAAGAAATAGTCGGACAAGAGCATATTAAAAAAGCCCTTTCTAATGCGATTGAAACAAACAGAATTTCACATGCATATCTGTTTACAGGTCCAAGAGGTACTGGAAAAACCTCAAGCGCCAGAATATTTGCGAAATCATTGAATTGCGAAAAGGGCCCAACCATAACACCTTGTAACAAATGTGAAAATTGCCAAAATATAACCAAATCAATACCTATTGATGTTATTGAAATTGACGCTGCAAGTAACCGTTCTGTAAATGATGCGGAAGAAATTATCCAAAATGTAGCAATGGCTCCTGTTCATTCAAGATACAAGATATACATTATTGACGAAGTTCATATGCTTACACCAACGGCATTTAATGCCTTATTAAAAACACTTGAAGAACCTCCTGAAAATGTTATATTTATTCTTGCAACAACAGAGGTGCATAAAGTTCTTGATACTATTAAAAGCAGGTGCCAAAGGTTTGATTTTAAAAGAATAACTACAGAAGATATTTCAAAGCACCTAAGATACATTTCTGATTGTGAAAAAATTAATATTACAGATGAGGCGCTAAATTATATTGCCCAAAACTCAGCTGGCGGAATGAGAGACAGCATAGCACTACTCGATCAACTTAGCATCTTAAACACTTCTGATTCCGAAATTGGAGTAGATGATATTAACAAATTACTGGGCAGATTATCTTTTGATTCATTGTCTGCATTATTTACATCTATATCTAAGTCAGAGCAAAACAATGCTTTAGAAATACTAAATGATATATACAACCAAGGAAATGAACCAAGTCAAATATTATCAAACTTTCTTGAATTTTTAAGAAATGCACTAATAATTAAATCTGTTAATGATATCAATCCAGAGAGCGTAGTTCAATTAAACAAAGAACAAATACAAAAAGTTGAAAATATAATTTCTGAGATTGAAACTCATCAAATTGTATCGCTAATAGATAAATGCGCCGGGTACATAAAAGAATTGAAACTTACAACAAATCCTAAGTTATGGATTGATGTTGCAATTCTTGACATGGCAAATTTAACACAAAACACAAAACTTGGAGAACTTCAAAAAAGAATAGAACAACTTGAAAACGGGAATGTTTCACATCAAATAAATGTTTCGCCATACAATACGCCGCCTTCACCGGTTATGAAACAAGAAATAAAACAACCTGTTCAGGTAAAACAAACCTCTAAAAAAGAGCAAATAAAGAAAGAAGACAAAAATATAAGTTCTTCTACAGAAAAAGATCCACAACAAGTTAAACAAAGTGAACAACCACAAAAAAATATTTCTGACGGAGGAATAAAACAACTTTGGGAGACTTTCCTTTCAAATATTTCAAGTTTCCCTTCAAGAACAATCTTAAAACAACAAGCAATTCCTATTAAATTAACAGAAGATGAAGTAATAATAGCGATAAAAAATCCAACATGGCTGAAAAATTTTAGTCCTGACGGAGAGCGTTTTGCCTTTATTCAAGAGGCAGCAAAAGCAGTATTTAGTATGGAACCTAAAATTACAATAAGGGCTCCTCAAGCAGGAGATGATAAAATTAGAGAAGAAAGTCTGAGAAATTCTGCTCCCAGGCAACCCCAAAAAACCTTAATTCCTGAGAGCAGTACAAAAATTCAGGAAGAAGAAGTATTCTCAGATAACGATCTTGATAATGATATTGATAGTGAAGAAACAAACGAAGATACAGAGGGAAATAAAGATTCTCAATCCCAAACAAAGATTTCAACCATTAGAGCCTCCGAAGCCGCATACCACTCTGATAATGTAAATATGGTTATGGATCTGTTTGAGGGCAAAATAATAGAGTAATTAGTATCTGCTGACACCTGTATACTTAGGATTCAAGGTTAATTGAACATTTATCGATTCCCCAGCAAAATCTTCAGGGAAACTTTTAAATGGCTGAGATAAGGCTATAGCATTTAACGCAGACTTATCGAACTCCTGATCTCCGGAAGTTTTATAAATCACACAATCAGAAACCTTGCCTTCACTATTGACTGAAAACTTAACAACAACAGTCATACTATCTTTTGCATTTTCAGGTAAATCCCAATTTTTAATCAACTTTCGCTGCATACTTCTGAAATATGAACCAAAATCAGGGCCTTCAACTTTATTATTATTATTTTCTTTTTTCTCTGTTCCCCATGAAGTTGCTGAAGAGAAACTACTAAACATAAAGGGGTCTCCAAGTCCAAAAGAAAATGACATTTCCTGAACAAAAGAAAAAAAACAAAACAATAAAATTAATCTGATAATTACTTTTTGCATAAAAGCCTACATCTTTTCCGGAGCCGAAACCCCTATTAGCCTTAAAGCATTTGCGAGAACTGTCTTAAATGAATATACAAGAGCTAATCTCGCTTTAGTTAACATTATATCATCTGTTATAACTCTGGTCGAATTATAGAACGAATGAAACTCTGCGGCTAAATCTTGGACATAACGGCATATAGTATAAACCTGTCTGTCTCTTGCCGATGTAACAATTAAATATTTGAACTCTTCTAATTTCAATATCAATTTTCTGGCCTCTTTCAATGTAGATTTCATTATATTTGAGTCAAAAGAAGACAACATATTTTCAAATTGTTCAGAAGATAAAACTGCAGCAATCTTTTCTCCTGTCTGAGCATCAATTTTGTCATTTATGGCATTTCTTATGATAGAACAAGCTCTGGCGTGAGCATATTGAACATAAAATACAGGATTTTCATCCGAAGATTTTTTGGCTAATTCAATATCAAAATCCAATGTCGTATCAATATTTCTCATAGTCATCCAGAAGCGTGTAGCGTCTACACCAACTTCATCAACAAGATCTTCTAGAGTAACCATATTTTTACGTTTACCCATTCTTACTTCGTTACCATCTATAACGAGATTTACTAATTGTCCAAGCAATACCTCAAGTTTTTCAGGATCATACCCTAAAGCCTCTAATGAAGCTTTAACTCTTGCAATATATCCGTGATGATCCGCTCCCCAGATATCAATCATCCTGTCAAAACCACGTTCAAGCTTATCTGCATGATATGCGATATCTGCAGTTAAGTACGTATTTGAGCCATCAACTTTTTTTATTACTCTGTCCTGATCATCACCATAGTCTGAGGATTTAAACCAGATTGCACCGTCTTTTTGGTAAATTTTACCTGATTCCTTTAACTTTTCAACATAATGAGAAACTTTACCACTATTATGAAGGGTTAATTCAGAGTAAAAATTATCAAATTCGACATGAAGCCTGTTAAGCAACTCTCTTTGAACTTTTTCTTCATATTCCTTTGCAAAATCACAATATATTTGCAAATCAATATTATCAACATTTTCTAATTTTATATTTTTCTCTTTTATAAAAGCTTTTGCAACAGGAATTAAATAATCTCCCGGATAATAATTTTTTCTTTCCTCTTCATCTGAAGGAAAATCGATATCAGATCCTAATTCTTGTTTTACACGTATAATTAAAGATCGTCCGAGTTTTTGAATCTGAGAGCCCGCATCATTGATATAAAATTCCTGATACACCTCATGGCCATAGAACTTCAAAAGATTCGCCAGTGCACTACCCATTGCTGCCCAGCGTCCATGTCCGATATGAAAAGGCCCAGTAGGATTAGCTGAGATATATTCTAATATTATTTTTTCTTTATTTATATTTTCCGGGCGACCAAAATTATCTTTCTTTTCAATTATTTCTTTGACAAGGGAAGACAGTATAGTTTCTCCGGCTTTAAAATTAATAAAACCTGAGACAACATTATACTCATTATCTTCTTTGTCTATAAATTCTAAAATGGCACTTGCAATCATTGGAGGAGCTATTTTTGCACTAC
This sequence comes from uncultured bacterium, assembly GCA_902766395.1. Classification (GTDB taxonomy): domain Bacteria; phylum Cyanobacteriota; class Vampirovibrionia; order Gastranaerophilales; family Gastranaerophilaceae; genus Zag111. The sequence continues at coordinate 20,122 of CACXDL010000012.1, read as the reverse complement.
GAGCCAAAGATGAAACATTTATTGCAAAATCCCCAAAATCATGATTTTTAGGTCTTTCAACTATCAATGTCCCTTTACAATATTCAGACATTTGTCCAACTTTACCTGCTTCAACAGCTTTCAATAACGCGTCTTCCACTTTATTTAAAAAATAATCTCTTAACATAAAAACCTCATTAATAACTATATTAAAATTATACTACAAAAAAGAGCAGGCCTTTAACCTGCTCAATAATTTGCAAAAGATATAATTAAAAATTATATTCAGGAATCACAAATGGCTCATTATTTGCATCCTTATCCACAAAACTTAAATAATATTCCATCGCGATATCTTTACAGTCTTTGTATAAATCTGAAGGAATAAGTTGTTGATGAAGAGAAGTTCTTTCTCCGGAATAGTTACCCAATATGGAGGCATATTTTTGGATATCATCTTTTTTTATTCCACCACCATAAGCCTTGGTTTTTGCGTCAGTACCGGATGGTCTTATTTCTATGTACTTATCCTCAAATTCTAAATATGTTCCATCACCTACAAATTTTACGGATCTTAAATTATCAAAAGACAAGCCCTCATCTTTAAATTTATCAGTAAGAATATTTTTTATATCTTCAAGAGAAATTCTTTTTTCACGCAAGGCTATTGCCATTGAAAGATAAAACATATCATTTAAAGTTCTTTTCTTTTCTCCAGCAATCTTATCAGATTTTAATTTGTTAATATCCGGTTCAGATTCATTGTAATATGCAATATCAACCCTCGTATCATAACGACCGATTATATTATTTTCTTCAAAAACTTCAGATAAATACTGAGATAAATACTTATTTCCAATTTTAGCAATCAAAGCAGATGCAACAACAATAGCCTCTGTTGCGCTTTTTTCTCTCATCGCAACAGCAAATCTTCCATGCTCTGATTTTATAAGTTCTTCTGTCCCCATAATCATGCCACCAGATTCTTCACCTGCAAAAATTAAACGAGGATCCACTCCAATATTAATAGAATTCCCAAAAACATCATCAATCACCACTTCTTTATCTGGAGACTTTGATAATTTTAATTCAACTTTTTTCATGATATTTGCAATCTCTTTAAAACCGACAGGTACATTTATAACTTTCACATTGTTATTTTTAGCCCATTCATCCCATGATAGAGCTGATGCTGTTGTTTTAATCATAAACCTTGGATGATTATTCCAGAAACCGTTAGATTTCAACTGTTTTGTCCAAAAATCCATAATCATCAAAAAAGCCTGATTTGCAGTATACACAGTAAGAATTCGGTCTTTATTCAATTCTACATAATCTATACCGATTTTTTTCAATTCCGAAATACGACTACTCGCCTCTATTTGGGTAACAGTCAAACGATCATGATCTGGATCCGTAATCAATACAGCAGTACCAAGCGGATAACTTTTTAATTTATCTGTATAGCCCATAGTCTCGATAACAGGGAAAAAATTTGTCCCATCCGCTCTTTTTGCAACAACAGTTGCATCAACAGAATAATCATAAAAAGAATTTTCTCCCTTTGGAGTGTAATTATATTTCCCGATACCATGGAAAAAAGGAGTTTCTTCCTTATTAAACCAAACAAATTTATCTGCTACTTTCAATTTTTCAAGAACTTTTGACAATGTTCTGTAGGCACTGCCTCCAACGCACTCAACAATAATTTTTGACTCATAATTTTTTATTAAATCCAAATTTATATCCTGAGCAACACCGGATTTTAGATACTCAACATATAAATTAATACCGTCTTCTATATTTGCCATAGCTTTCTCATTTATCAGCGGATTATCAGCAGCAGAAATTTTGATATCATAATAACCACATTCTTTTGTTTTATCAAAAATTTCTTGTATTTTATTCACAAATTCCATAGACTCTTCCGGAAGATATTGACTACCTTGGGAATTTAAATCTTTAGTTGCATTTTTAACAGATATGCCATGGCTTGAAGTTATATACTCTCCCCCTAATAAATCTAACTTAAATGCTAAAAATGATGCTAACCAAATTGGAATGGTCTTTTTATCCTTGGGAATCAATGTTTCAATACCATTTGCAGCCTGAACTCTGGCAATCGCATCTAAAAACAACTTTGAATTGTATCTTACTTCACACCCTGCAACCTTAACAATTCTTTTATTCGGATATTTTTCTTTTGCAACAAGTGCTTTTGCAAGAGTCGCAAGAACAATCCCTACGAGATTTATTGGGAATCTTGTATCCTGAGGATATAAAATATTTTGAGGGCCTCTTATACCTGCAGTAGAAACCTTTGCTTCTTTTGCATATCCTGCAAACCACTCTTCCAAATTCAGACCTTCTTGATTTGTTTGTAAATCATATGGTTTCAAGTGCTCCTTTTTTAAACGAAAAGTAAACTCTCCTTCATTACTAAAGTCCATCAATTTCAAATTTTTTATATAATCGGGCGTCTTTTCATACACACTTTTAAATAATTCATTCTCTAATAAATCATGAGACATCATAGGCATAAACTCCTCCTCTTAAATAAAACTATAAATTGATAATACAATAAAAAAGATTAATAAGTGGAATGTTAAGCAATTTTTATGTATAATCAAATTAATTACAGATTAGGAGAGTATAATATATGTCTAATAAAAAAACATATTCAAAAAGAAAATCAACTCAATTTAACTGGTTTAGGTCAATGTGGTTATTTATTGTGTGCAAAATGTTATATATGGCCCGGCTTAAACTCATATACAGAATAGAAATTCATGGGCTTGAAAATATCCCAAAAGATAATAAGTATTTAGTATGTCCAAATCATTTATCAACTCTGGATCCTCCTATGATTGCAGCTGTTATGCCAAGGAGCGTTGCTTTTATGGCAAAAAAAGAGTTGTTTGAAATTCCTTTATTGCGTTGGTGGTTAGATTGGATGGGTGCTTTTGCCGTAGACAGAGAAAATCTTAGTCCATCTACCGTAAAGACAGTAGAGGCGATATATGACAGCAAATGGGTTTTAGGTATATTCCCTCAAGGAACAAGAGGAGTTCCCGGAGAAATTAAAGGAGTGACAAAAGGATTTGCCGGTCTTGCCCGTTTAACAAAATGCGATATCCTTCCTGTAGGTATTATCGGCTCACAAGAAGCAAAATGGATTCCATTTTCAGGGAAAATAATTATAAACATCGGCAAAATTATACCATATGAAAAGGATCTGGAATCTGTAAAAAATAAATGGATCGAAGAAATACAAAAACTTACAGGATTTAAATATACAGAAGAAAAATCCCCTGAACAGGAGGTAAAAGCATAAATGTCAAAAGAAGAAACAAGAAATTTTAACAGAAGATTCTCTAAAGAATATCATTGGTTAAGAACCCTATTTTACATGTCATTTCTATACATTGTAGTATACGGAGTTTATAATATTTTTTATGATTACAAAGTTATAGGCAGAAAAAATATTCCTGCAAAAGTCGCAAAAAAGGGTAAATACATTTACGCCGGAAACCATGTGTCTCAATTTGATCCTCCTATGCTGGCAATGGCTGCAAATTGTCCTATTGCATTTATGGCGAAAAAGGAATTATTCGAGCCTGATTCTAAGGTCGCATGGTTAGTAAAAAGATTGGGAGCCTTTGCGGTAGATAGAGCAAAACCTGAAATTGCTACATTTAAAACCGTTAAAGATATTATTAATACCACCTGGTCTTTAGGCATATTCCCTCAAGGAGGAACCAGACCTTACGGAAAACTTGAAGGGATAAAAAAAGGATTTGCAGAAATTGCAAAAGTTGCAAAAGCTGATATTGTACCGGTTGCAATTGCCGAATGGAGCGGATATCCTATTTTTAAATTGCCGATTAAAAAACAACATGTGACTATTAAAGTCGGAACCCCTATTTCATATAAACTTTCGGCAGATGAAATCATATATCAGTGGGCACAGCAGATTTCAGAAATGGCCGGATATGAAAACTGTGTTCCAAAGCCTGAAGAAAAACTTGCCATGACATAAAAACAAATATTAAAAAGCCCCTTATTAAGGGGCTTTATATATTAAAGAAAGGAATTCTGTATCTATTGTCTAAATTTAATTAAATTTGAGATAATTTTTCTAATGCTGCATTAGCATATTGAACTACACCAGGATCCTGATCATTTTTTGCAACAGTAAATAATGTTGTCAAATCCTGTTTGTATTCAGGTTTTTGCAAATAGCTTAAAGCCTCTATTGCAGAAGATCTAACCATTGGATTTGGATTATCTTTTAATTGATCTACTAAGGTTATAGCTGCGGGTAACTCTGTTAAAGGAGGTAGAGTTGAACCCGGTAATTTTGCAACTTCATCTGCAAACACTTTGTCTAGAATTGCTACAGTAAACAATGCATAGCTTTTATTTCTATCTGCTAATTCTCTTGGAGCTAATGTTTTGGCCAAGTTTGCTTCTTCTTCAGAAACTTGTTGATTTTGAGTCATTTTTTGCCTTGCATCTAATTGTGCTTGAGAAGGACCTTCTAATTTAGAAGAATCAACACTGATTATATTATTTAATGCATCAAAAATTTTTGTATCAACTAACTCAGCTGCCTGATCAGGGGTATCCTTAACTAAATCTGCAATATCTTCCATTGCTTTTAATTGCCCCTGAAAATCAGGGTTTCCTAATCTTGAAACAAATCCGTTTAAATCAACTTGAGGTTTAACCTGTTCTGGTGCAACAACTTCAGGTTGTGAAACTTGAGGTTGAGGTACTTCAGCTGCCGGTTGAGCAGGAACTTTTTGCTCTACCGGAGCATTATTGTTTTGTTGATTAATTACTACGGGATTATCTGTTTGTACCGGCTGACATCCTGCAAGGCATTGAGGAACTGCCGGATACTGAGGATATGTCTGCGCTTGTGGATAATTGTATATTGGAGCTTGTGGATAATTATAATATGGAGCAGTCGGCTGAGCATATGGCGTTTGCGCACCAGGAGCCGCTACTGATGGGTTGATAATGTCGATTTTGACAGCGTTATAGTTTGGCTGTAACGGACATTGTTGAGGTACCACTTGGGGTTGAGCTACGTTTGGTACTTGATTCATAATAAATACTTCCTTTCCTACATAAAAATTTTGGTATACTTTTATTCTACTTATTAAATGAGGATAAAGAAAAAATATTGCTAAAATTATATACGAAATTAATAAAAGTTTACAAAGAAGGTTTAAGATATAACAATAGCTTAAAACTTTTTAATAAATATATAGATATATCTAACTATTAGGAATCTCAGAATTTTTATGATAAACTAAAATTATAAGCAAGATATTTTATTTTTGAGGAGCAAATGATTGTAGATAAGACAAAGAAAGGTTCTATTAGAAAAGCTTTTGGTAATACATTGGCTGAGCTTGGAGAACAATATGAAAATATTGTAGTTATGGATGCAGATTTAGCATGCTCAACTCAGACAAAAATGTTTGCAGACAAATTCCCTGAAAGATTTTTTGATTCCGGAATTGCAGAGCAGGACATGATAGCAACAGCAGCAGGTTTGGCCTCAGAAGGGAAAATACCTTTTGTCTCCAGTTTCGCAATGTTTGCGACAGGCAGAACATATGATCAAATTCGTAATGCTGTATGTTATTCAGATTTGAATGTAAAGATTGTCGGAACTCACGGAGGCATCACAGTTGGGGAAGACGGAGCTACTCACCAAGCACTTGAAGATATTGCCATAATGAGAGAAATACCTCACATGACCGTTATAGTTCCGGCAGATTGCAAAGAATGTGAAGAAGCTATAAGGTATGCGGCATTTCATAAAGGACCAATGTATATAAGAATTTCAAGATGTAATGTTCCGGATATATTTGATGACAAATATCATTTTAATCTTCACAAAGCAGTTATTGTTGAAGAAGGTAATGATCTAACTTTATTCACAAACGGAGAAACACTTTCAGAAGCAATACTTGCCTCCCAAGAGTTAAGAAAAGATGGAATAAGCGTGCGAGTGGTTAATGTTCCGGTTATAAAACCATTAGATATAAAGACCGTTATAGATTGCGCTAAAACATCTAAATTTGTTCTTACGGTTGAAAATCATTCTACAATCGGAGGTTTAGGGTCTGCAATATGCGAAGCATTATCAGGACACTATCCTACCAAAGTCTACAGAATCGGCATACATGATGAATTTGGGCAAAGCGGAAAGTCTGACGAATTAGTTGAATATTATGGTCTTGACTCAAAAGCTCTTGTAAAAAGAATCAAAACAATGTATGCAAATGAGACTAAAAACAAGGAAAAATAACCATGATAAAACTTAGAAATGTAACAAAAAGATATAAAAATAATCATTACGCATTAAAAAATATTGATTTAGAAATAAATTCCGGCGAATTTGTTTTTGTTGTTGGCTCTTCCGGAGCTGGCAAATCAACTCTTATGAAATTGCTATATAGTGAAGAGAAACCAACAAGCGGAATTGTATCTATTGGCGGGATAAACATTGCAAATATTAAAAATAATAGAATCCCAAATTTAAGAAGATGCATGGGAATCGTATTCCAAGATTATAAATTACTGCAAAACCAAACAGTTTTTGACAATGTTGCATATGTAATCAGAACACTAGGAATAAGCAGTAAAGAGATTAATGCCAGAGTTCAGGGAGCACTAAAAATAGTTGGTCTTTACGAAAAGAGAAATGTTACTCCGGCAGAATTATCCGGAGGAGAACAACAAAGAGTAGGAATTGCAAGAGCAATTGTAAACGGCCCACCTTTGTTAATTGCGGATGAGCCTACCGGAAACTTGGATCCTCAAAATTCCATGGAAATTATGCAAATTTTAGATCAAATTAATCAAAGAGGAATAACTGTCATTGTTTCAACCCATGACAGCAATTTGGTTGATTATTTTAGAAAACGAGTTATTAAACTTGATCACGGAGAAATAGTAAAAGATATTGAAGCAGGGACATATGAGTAGTAATTTAGGAATGAACACTGTAAAACAACACTTACCAAAAGATTGGTTGTGCGAACTAAGAATTCTTCACAGATTAGGAATTCAGACATGTAATGACATAAAACGTACAGGGTGGGTAAATATTGTAATCATAACAACTATGGCTGCAATTTTAACAATATTTGGAGCATGCTTTAGAACAGCATTATCAATTTCATCTTTTTCAAAAGAATTAGGAAGTGCATTAGAAATATCAGTATATTTAAAAAATTATGCAAATGCCAAAGAAATAAAAAATGAAATTAGCAAATATGAACATGTTGAAAAGATTACTATAATACCAAAACAAGAATCTTGGTCTAAACTAAAAGCAGAAATGAGTTTACCAAACATTGACAATCCGCTGCCTGATACTTTACATGTCAAAGTTGATGACCCTGAAAATCTTCAAACAGTTTTTGCAAATATAAAAAAAATACAATCAGTAGAAGATATAAGTTACGCAAAAGATCTTGCGGTTAAAATGGAAGTTGTAAACCATGTTGTAAAGACAATAACTTTGGTTATTGTTTTAATAATGGGATTACTCACAGTTACAATTATTAATAATACGATTCAACTAGTCATACAGGCAAGAAAAGATGAAATTGAAATTATGCGTTTAATGGGAGTAAGCAATTGGTATATCCGTTTTCCGTTCATAATGCAGGGAGCGTTTTACGGATTTATGGGTTCTTTGGTAGCTTTAATACCTCTTGATTACATTCAAACAGGACTAACTAACGTTCATAAGTTTTTTATGATTCCAACACCTCCTTATGCTCTTAACTATGTCGTTGTCATAATGTTTACAATGAGCATATTATTTGGCGCAGTAGGAAGTTTTTGGTGTATTAAAAAACATTTACAGGTATAGTTGATGGCTGATATCCTACTTATAAGCGATGACAATAAACTAATCCAGATTATCTCAGAAAAAGTGTCTTTATTGAGGAATAAGGATAAAATTAACACCTGTAGTTTTAGAGAATTCAGAGAGATTTTGACAAAATCAAACTATAAAATTATTCTTTTACAGGACAGAGGGGAAATTAGACAAAAAGATATCAAGTTTATCAAAGACTCCTGCCAGACATCAGAGATAATTCTATTAACCCAAAAATCCAGTTCAAATATATTTGAATCATACGATTTAGGCATTTATGATTTTATAACTCCTGATGAAGAGAATATCTCTATGATGATTAAAATAATTAATTGCTTAAAAAAAATAGACTGTGACGACACATTAAAAAACTATAAAAATTTGCTTTACAACACAGGAATTATTAATGCACAGGGATATGCCAAAATAAAATATTTAAAAGAAAATTTCCAAAATATTATTGAAGATAAAAAAGCTTTAAATGGGGTACTATGCCTAATTACGCTTGCTCCGGAAGTAAAAACTAAAGTTTCAATAAATCGCTTATCTAATACAATATCAAAAGCTGTACGCAGTAACGACTTAATCTACAATGACAAAAATGGATTATACTATATTATTTTAAAAGATACTAATATTGAGGGCGCAAAATTATTTATTGAGAAACTGCAGCAGGAAATGAATGAAGAATACAGTCTCAGAGCCGGAATAATTAAAATGGGAATATATAATTTTGAAGAGATTGATAACCTTGCTAAAAACAGCTTACAAGCTGCAATCTCTAAAAACAATTTACTTTGTGATTTGAGTGACATTTCATACAACGAAAATGGCGATTGGTTAAACAATGAATATGAGAATAAAAAATACAAATTGTTCTTAAATTCATATAAAAATAAGCTCAAAAACATCATAGAACCGATTTTTTACAGATATACAAAAGAATTTCAAAATAAAATTAAAGATGCAAAAATTCAACAATATGTAAATATTGCAGAAAGTGTTTTTTGTATAAATTCAAACGAAAAACAAAGTGAGTTGATAATACATTTTGACGGATTTACTAAACTGCGAATTCAAATAATACACAAGGGAATGGATAGTAGCGAGAACACAAATAAAGAATTTCAGCTTAATAAATTTGGTGAAAAAGAATTAACGAAGTTATTAAAGCAGTTAAAGAATGAATTTTTGAAAAAAGAGGACTAACGGATGTTAAATACTGAAGACTCATTATTAGTAATAATTGATATACAAGAAAAGCTGGTAAATGCTGTGCCAGATGGCAAGGAAATCGTTTCAAATTTTGAAAAAATCGCACATTGTGCAGATATTTTAAATATTCCGACAATAGTTACAGAGCAGTACCCAAAAGGTCTTGGGCAAACGGTAAAAGATCTAAAAGATTCGATATCCGAAGGGACTTTCACCGTTGAAAAAACATATTTTTCTGCAATGAGAGAAAATGATTTCCAAAATGGTATTTCATCTCTCGGACGCAAACAAATTATTCTGGGAGGGATAGAAACACACATTTGCGTACTTCAAACGGCATATGATCTTATAAAAGAAGGTTACGAAGTATATATATTAAAAGATTGTACATCAAGTAGAAATCCTTCTGACAATGAAACAGGAATAGAACTTTTAAAACAATATGGTGCAAAAGTTACCTGCTCAGAAATCGCAATTTTTGAATGGCTTAAAAACTCAAAAAACCCTCATTTTAAAGAAATACAGGCTCTTATAAAATAACTATGGATTCAAAATGACCATTTCACAATTTTTACAATCAAAATCCAATAAATAACGTTTACCCTTTTCGTCAACAATGTATAGGTTATCTTTTATACTATTTTTATTCTTCAAGCATAGATCATAAGCATACCTCAAACAATGTTTTGTTCTCATAAGTTCAACGCCAGAAGAGATATCAGGGCAAGTTTCAAGTGCATGCTCACAAACTTTACAATTACAATTTTTATAAAATTTTTCAGATAAATCATTCATTATATTTGCTCTATAGTCAACACTATTTGCAGGAAAATCCGCATAACTGATATGTTTTTGAACATTTTTGTTATAATTATCCAAACGTACATTTATTAATTTTTGTAACAGATTCCGCCTTAGGTCATTTATTACGGAAACAGGGTGAAAATCAATTATATCTTGATTTAATCTTATTTCTGTCAAATAAAAATCAGAATCTCCCAACTTAGAAAGCTGCTTAGCATATACATTTCGCACATTTTCAGGACATGAGGCAATTTCTCCTTTAGGAATTGGGATATTAGCGATGTTACCGTCTTCATCTTTGGCAATTATAGTTGAATCAGAGACCAAAATAGAAACACCAATTTTTCTTTTTATGGTGGCTCTCTTCAAATTTTTCTCATATAGAGAGTCACTATTACGATACAAAGCAGCACCTTCAACGATATTATCTATTTTGTTAGGGTATATCTTACATCCTTCAACCCTATTTACTAAAAAACCAGTTATAGAGCCATCCGTATAGATACAAATTCCGTCTTGAGGATTTAATTTAGCATCTGTTTCAAAATAATTTTTAGAAACTTTTGTAACCTTACCAACAATTTCACCCAAAAATTTTGGAGAATCAAAATTAAAGCAGTTTTTTCGTCCTTCTAGAAAATAATCTGTATATCCTCTGTTAAAAACCTTATTCACGTCCGGAGCAAAATCAGAAAAGACCCTCCCGGAAGAACTTCTGGCAGAAATTTCAGATAACAGATTATTATAATATAAAACAACAGTTTTTACATAATTTAAATCTTTTAATCTGCCCTCAATTTTAAAAGATTTAACACCAATATCTACTAAATCACTTAAATACTTTGAGGCATTGAAGTCCTTAAGAGACAATAAATACTTATCTTTAGCAATAACTTTACCTCTTTCATCAACAAGAGTATAGCGTTTTCTGCATGGTTGCGCACACTCTCCTCTATTTGCAGACCTTCCCCCATTTGCATATGACAAATAACATTGGCCACTATATGAAACACATAGCGCACCATGAACAAAAGTTTCAACCTCACAATTTACACTTTTACAAATATCGTTAATTTGCCTTAAAGAGAGCTCTCTAGCTAAAATAATACGAGAAGCTCCAATTTTATCGAAAAATTTAGCTTTTTCTAAGGTTCTGTTATCACACTGAGTACTCATATGAATTTGAATAGGAGGCAATAAACCCTTATTAGCCAGCTCCAAAAGACCGAAATCTTGAATAATTATTGCATCAACACCTATCGCGTACAATTTGAATATTAGATCTTTTGCTCTTTTGATTTCATAATCATTTAAAATAGTATTTATAGTTACATGAACACGGGCATAAAACTTGTGAGCATAGTCAACAAGAGTTTTAATATCTTCGAGATTATTTTTAGCGTTGACACGGGCTCCAAATGAATCTGCACCTATATAAACAGCATCCGCACCACAATTAATGGCCGCAATCGCCGTTTCCAGATTTTTCGCAGGAGCTAACAATTCAACTTTATTCATAAAATAATTCTATAACAAAATCTTAAATATATGTAATATTAGACACTCAAAAACTATATTAATGATACAATCGACAAGAGAGGAAGTTATGAAAATAGCACTAATTAATCACGGTTGCGCTAAAAATCTTGTAGATTCTGAATTAATGCTTGGAACATTGATAAAGAAAGGCTACGAAATAACGCTAAATGAAGAAGATGCTGATATTGTAATTGTGAATACATGTTCTTTTATACATGATGCAGAAAAAGAGTCTGTAGACAGCATACTGGAAATGATAGACGAAGGCAAAAAAGTCATCGTTGCCGGGTGCTTATCACAAAAATATAACAAAGAATTAAAACAAGCGATCCCAGAAATTGCCGGAATGGTTGGAGCAAGGAACAGTACTGATATTATAAAAATAATTGACAGTTTAAAAAAAGAACAGTACTACAGCTCTGTAGAATCAGATTCTAAATTTTTCTATCCTGAAGATGTTGAACGTCAACAAATAACTGTTGGGTCAAGTTCATATATAAAAATTGGAGACGGATGCAATTATGAATGCGGTTACTGTATTATCCCTAAATTAAGAGGGAAATATGTTTCAAGACCAATTGAAAATATCGTTAAAGAGGCAAAGCAACTGGTCGAAAGGGGGGTAACTGAAATTATTCTAATTGCACAAGATACATCTTCATATGGCATAGATTTATATGGGAAACAGGTATTGCCGGAATTACTGGAACAATTAAATGATATTGAAGGTTTATCCTGGATAAGAGTTATGTATGCGTATCCAACTCAAGTTTCAGATAAATTAATTGACGCAATTTCTAATTTGGACAAAGTTGTTAAATATATTGATATACCTCTTCAACATTCACATCCGCGGGTTTTGGAATCTATGAAACGACCGGTTATGGATTATGAAAAATTGATTGCCAAAATGAGAAAAAGAATTCCCGGGGTAACGATTAGAACATCTCTAATTGTTGGATATCCAGGAGAAACAGAAGAAGAATTTAATCATTTATATAACTTTGTAAAAAATGTTAAGTTTGACAGAATGGGAGTGTTTGAATACTCAAGAGAAAAGAATACCTATTCAGACACCTTAAAACCTCAAATCAGCAGCAAAGTTAAGAGAAATAGACGTAAAAAATTAATGGAACTTCAACAACAAATTTCTTTAAATAATAACAAAAAATATATTAATTCAGCGCTTAAATGTATCGTAGAGGGATATTCCGACAACGGACTTGTAATTTTAAGAAGTGAGCACGACGCTCCGGAAATAGACGGATTGGTATATGCAACAAGCAAAAAACCAGTCGTTCCTGGGGATATTGAAGAAGTTATTATTGAAAAAGCAGATGAATATGATTTATATGGAAAGATAAAGGAATAATAATGGAATACATTGAAAACAAAGAACTAGAAGAAAAAGAAATTAAAGGCATATTTTCTGATATGGCAAAATATGCCCCATCCAAATTATGCGGAATGTTTGGTAATGTTATAACCGTTCCGATATATACCAGTTTATTTTCTACGCAGGAATATGGGCTGTACACTGTTTCTATAGCAATGCTCTCATTTTTGTGCATAATATTTTCAGACTGGGTAGGCCTGGCGGGTTTAAGATTCTTCAGGCACCACCAACTAGAAAAAGATTTACCTAAATATCTTACAACTTTGGTTGCTGTTCTTACTATTAATATGTTTCTAATGTTTGGATTATCATTGGTATTCAGAAACGGACTATTTAATCTTTTCCATGTGCCGTTCAAATATTTAATGGCGGTCTTACTGCTTATAATTCCGGTTGCAATTAGAGCTTTATTATCTCAACTTTTAAGAGCTCAACTTAAATCAATATCGTATTCATTGGCAACTATCGTAAACCAATTTGCAACAATATTTTTAGCAGTATTCTTTGCTAAATGTTTTCATCTTGGTGCGGCATCAATATTATTAGGTATGGGAGTTGCGATTTCATTAATTGATATACTATTACTTTATCAATGTGATATTATAAAAATTTTCAAATTTCAAAAAGTTGAATGGAAATTTGTATTTCCAATGATTAAATACGGAATACCGGTTGCAGCAACTTCGTTGAGTGCCTGGCTGATCACTCAAAGTAATAAACTCATTATGGGTGGTATAAATGGTTTTTCAAAAGCTGCAATAGTTGGTGTAGGATATGGATTAACTCTTCCTATATTAATGACATTGTTTGCAATGATTACAGTTGCAGCTATTCCAAGAATAATAAACCTTTACGAGGCAAAAATTGATGTTAGACCAATCATATCAAAATTCTTAGGCTACTACATATTGGTCGCATTGCCATTAATAACAGTTATGTCTTTATACGCAATGGAATATACAAAATTTTTAAAAACAAACCCTAATTTCCACGAAGCAAGTATTCTTGTTCCATACTTTGCATTTGGGGTATTTTTCCTTTCAATGACGGATTATACAACACTACAATATCATTTAGCCAATAAAACACATTTAGAATTTATCATGAAATTAGTATCAGGCATCATAGGAGTTATACTAAATATCATTTTAATACCAAAAATGGGATTAGTCGGTGTTGGTATTGCGACATTGAGTGCAAATTTCTTATACTGGCTACTTACAGCAATTTTTGTACTGCCTGATTTCAATTTAAGACTGCCTAAAAATACATTAGTTAGAATGTTTCTTTCTACAATTCCAACAGCCGCAGTATTTGTCGCTTATAAGACTTTAGCTATAAATATTTCAGGGACAATACAAATGTTTAGTTTACTTGGAATATTTTATGGTATATATACAATTTTAAAATATACATTACTAAAAGCTTCAGATTAATAAAATAAAATAAATATAAACAACTAGCAAAAATTTTTATTGAGCAATTTAATATTAATTGTTCAATAAAAATTAGCATGCTTAAAAAAAAGTAATAATTTGAGTCATACGAGCATGCTCTTGATAAAATAATAATAACCAGACTTATTTATGAAAGGGATAAGAAATATGAATAGCAAAAAAAGAACTCAGAGAATTTTGTCTGCGATGTTGACAGTGCTATTTTTATCACAGCAAACAATGCTAACATCTGCAATTGCCAGCGACATTACAGGTATAAATCAAGATCACGGGACTTTTAATATAGATCCGACATCCTTAATTCCGGGAACATCGGATATGGCATATCGTAAATATGAAAATTTCATATTAGATAATGGAGATATTGCAAATTTAATTTTTAAATATGGAAATAATGACATAAATACATTTATAAACTTAGTTGACAACCAAATTGTAGTCAACGGTCTTGTCAATTCTATGAGGGATGGCAAATTCTACAACGGAAAAGCCGTTTTTGTTTCTCCAAACGGAATGGTGGTAGGAGCATCAGGGGTTTTAAATGTTGGTTCTTTGGGAGTATATACTCCAACAAAAGCGATGTATGATGATTATGTCGGGAACCCAAGAGCTGATTTAACAGATTTAAAATCAACAAATAGCGACGGACTTGTAAAAATAAACGGTAAAGTTATTGCTACAAATGATATAGACATTCAGACCGGTAGGATTGACATTCCGGGCAAAATGATCGCAGGGACAGGCAATGACCAGGCTGTTACATCATATAATGCAGCAGAAGCATTATTTAACAGCCTTGTAAATACATCTAACATTCATCAGGCAAAAAATCTTGTTAATAATAAGGGCGTAATAACATTATCATCTACTGTTGGAACAAATGTTTCAGGAGACGTTAGAAATTATGGAGTTGGAAGTATTAATATAAACAATATGGGTTCTGAGGGTGTTATTCTTTCAGGCAATATGGCTAATTATTATGGCGATACAAATGTATTAAACAATGCCGGCAATATCGAGGTTAGCGGAAATGTTTTGAATGCTAACGGTAAGATGGATATAACAAACCACGGGAAAGGAATTATCATCGCGGATTCCGGAAAAATTAAAAATGATAATATCTTATATATAAATAACGATGGAGAAGATGGAATCAAAATCTCAGGGACTGTTGAAAATTATGGAGATGCAAGAGTTCACAACGCAAACGGCGAATTAAATTTAGGTGGTTCATTTATTAATAACGGATATGTAAGATTTATCAATGATGAAAACAGCGAAAACCTACTAATTAGCGGAAATCTTTCAAATAAAAACGGCAAAGTTGAGGTATTTAACCAAAACGGAGAATTAAATATATCAGGAAAAATTGAAAATAAAGTTGATCAAGATAAAACCGCAGGAGAAACAATAATTACAAACAACGGAGCAAAAGGCTTAAATGTTTCAGGGAATATTGATTCTGTTGAAACAATCTCTATGACGAACAACGGGACATCAGGAACATTTATAGATTCTTCTGCAAGAGTTAACAGTGATAATGATATTAAAATCAATGATACCTCTAAAGGTGGTACAAGAGTTCAAGGACTTTTAAACGCAAAGAATAATATATTGATTGCGGAGAATGGTGGAAATGTAGTTATTGGTGACAGAACATCAAATAACAATTACATAAAAGCCGGTAAAGACATAAATATTACTGTAAAAGACGGAAGTATTTTAAATTATGAAGGCATTCAAAATGATGCGAATGTATTAAAAATAGATCAAGCTAAGACTCTTTTGAGTGCAGGCGGAAACCTTACTATGGATGTTGAAAACGGAACCATCGGCCAAGAAGTTGGAGGGGCTTGCACAGGAGATTATTGTACGGGTATTTCAAACGCTGAAGGCACAAGAGATTATGCAAGATCAATAAATGGTAAAATAGATGGTACCGTTACTGCAACAACTAAAAATACTAAAAACGTATCAGCAAAACCTGATGATTTAGTAATAAATTATGCGGCAATCAATTCTGATATGAAAATTGATGCAATTAAAGCAGACGGAAGAGTTATACTGACGACAGATTATAATCAAACAGATGGTAAAACAAGATACGACATGCTAAACGCGACAATCGACGCAACAAGAGCAAATGTTGAAGGTTGGGGAATATCCTTAATTGCCAGTGGCAGCATTGGAGAGGCTAATAACAAAATCACATTTAATCAAACCAAACCCGGAGCACTTGCTACTGCGTCAAAACCGACAAGCGAAGGTGGCTACGGCATGGATTTACTAGCTAATGAGAACATATATATTAAAGGTTTGGATGATAAATATACAGTTACTAATATATGTTCAATGATTGCAAGAGAAGGCGCAATTGATGCAGAATTTTCCGGTAACACATACATTGAAGAGGTTACGGCGGAAAAAGACTTAAAACTTGTTACAAGAGGTAAATCAATTGAAGTAAATCATCTCGGATTAGTTCCACACACTCCAATCGACTATTTTGGACCTCGTCAAGACGGTCAAAAAGACGGTGGATACATGAAGCCTGACTATAGAGATGAAACTCTCCCGGATCACGCAATTGTAAAAGCACTTGATATAAATAAAGAAATCAGACCTAATGGCACTGATGTTGATGGATATTATGCTTATGCTGATTCAACAGTAAAAATCAGCAATGCTCAACTTGATAACGGAACTTTAGATATCACAGCTGATAATATATATGCCAACGGAGTCGAAGTGCACTTCAAAGATGAATTTACCAAAAAACCGAATGATTCAACTAATAAAGTAAATGGCGTTGTTACTGATGATGGATTAAATTTACCAATTGGACACGCAGTCAGACCTGAAGACGTTGAAGAAACAGGCAGAGACAAACATGACAGAAATTATTATTACCCTGAAGGCGACGGGGATGGAACTTTCAACGGCACAACATCTCATGTTGACTCTGATGACGATAAAGTTGATGCAACCCCACTAGAAATGCCTGACCCAACCGATCCGACAGATCCGACAGATCCAACTGATCCAACTGATCCAACTGATCCAACTGATCCAACTGATCCAACTGATCCAACTGATCCAACTGATCCAACTGATCCGACAGATCCAACTGATCCAACTGATCCAACCGATCCAACAGATCCAACAGATCCAACTGATCCAACTGATCCAACTGATCCAACTGATCCAACCGATCCAACAGATCCAACTGATCCGACAGATCCAACTGATCCAACTGATCCAACCGATCCAACTGATCCAACTGATCCAACCGATCCAACGGATCCAACAGATCCAACTGATCCAACCACACCAACAAGCCCTACGGCACCAACAAGCCCTACGGAGCCGACAAGTGAAGATGGAAGAATTGCCTGGGACAGAAAGGTTAGCGATACGAATGTTGATGCTATAGATAAACGACAATTTGTAAGATACAAAGTCGCAGATAACAGAAATCCTATATCGATAGAACAACAGGGTGGTGTAGAATCTTTATTAGATGTATCCAGAGGCGGAATCTCTGTAACACATAATAATGAACTTAAGCCCGGAGATGTAATACCAATACATATTTCATATGGTGGTCTTGATATACAAACTGAAGCAAAAGTAACTTCTTCTTCAAGCCACAGAGCTGGAGCACAATTTGTAAACTTAGATACGGCAACGGCAAATCAATTGTTATACTTAAACATGATACTTGATGACTTAAATAACTTATCAATGAATAAATAAATTATAACAATCAAATATAAAAGACAGACCTAAAAAGGTCTGTTTTTTTTGTAAATTTTTATTAACATATTGAAAAATTTTGTAAATTTATAGATTTTAAAAACCGTTTATTAATTCATAGAGAATTATTATGCCATGACAAATATGTGTGTGCTCTATACAAGCTTAAAGGAATAAAGATGAAAAGTATGTACATTTTGAATAAAATGAAAGGATTAGAAAATGACGAGAAAGAGTAGAAAGACACAAAGAAGAATCATTGCGTCATTAATGACCGGTGTATTCATGCTGCAGCAAACAATGGCGTTAACCGTTGTAGCCAGCGACATTTCAGGGGTAACAGGAGTCAATGGTGTTTATAACATTGATCCGGCACATATCACAGGAGACCTCGGTTTTAGGCAATACGAAAACTTTAATCTTAGTGAAGGCGATATAGCAAATTTAAATTTCGCAGACATTTCAACATTTATAAACATGGTTGATAATCAAATCGTAGTTAACGGTTTGGTTAACTCTGTAAGAAATGGAAACTTCTATGATGGTAAAGCTGTTTTCATTTCACCTAACGGTATGGTTGTTGGGGCATCTGGGGTTTTAAATGTCGGATCTCTTTCCGTTTATTCACCTGATCAATACGGATATAACCAATTAAAGAAAAATCAAACCGCAGAAGGCTTCCAACAGTTAAAGAATGACGAAATTAATACCGGAGGCCCTATCAGTATCAATGGTAAAGTTATTTCAGCCGGAGATGTTGAGTTAAGAGCAAGTGCTGTTAATGTTGGAAAAGACGGCGGCATCATGGCTGGGGTTAATCAAAATGCAATGCAGACATTATTAAGTAACCAACAAGCAGATGCATTATTCAATAATTTGGTTAACACAGATAACTTAAATACAGCAAACCAATTTGCAAGTGATGCAAATGGTCATATCATCATAACCAGCGAAGGAAATGGTACACCTAATGATCAACTTGGAACAAATATCGCAGGAACAGTTAAAAACTTTGCAACAGGTAATGAAAGTTCAACTACAATTATGAATTATCATAATGCAAATGGCGGTTTAACAATTTCTGGCGATGTTTCAAACGCAAAAGGCAATGTATTAATTAATAATAATGATGGTAATTTAATTATTAGCGGTAATGTTAAAAATAACGGAAAAACAAAAATTGAAAACGCAACAAGATCTGATTCTCAATTAAAAATATCAGGAAACGTCAACACTAAAGGCGACTTAGATATTATTAATACCGCAAATAAAGGATTAGAAATATCAGGTACCGTAAATCATGATGGAAATGCCACAGTTCAAAACGGTTCCATTGCAGCGAATGCAAAAGATGCAGCAGGCATGTACATTTCAGGAACATTTAATACAACAGGAGATGCATCATTCTTAAACACTGCAGCAGGCTCACAAGGAATGAATGTTTCAGGAAATGTTAATGTCGGCGGAAACGGAACCTTTACCAACAACGGTGCCGGCGGTCTAAATGTAGCAAATAGCGGTAATATTATTGCAAACAACAATATTACGATGACTAACACCGGAGAACAAGGTATTAATGTTAGTGGTAATGTTAAAACTAACGTTGGAAACATTTATACAGATAATACAGGAGCCGAAGGAACATACATCGCATCTTCAGGACGTATTAACAGCGCTTCTGATGTATTCATAAATGATAATTCTGCTGGCGGCACAAAAGTCCAAGGTCTTGTTAATGCTAAAAATAATGTAAATGTCAACCAAAAAGGAGGTGGAGATGTTGTTATCGGGGATAATACAGACAATGACAACTACATCTCTGCAGGGAACAATATAGATATTACTGTTAACGACGGAAGCATTCTAAACTACGGCGTTGAAAAAGTTCTTCTTAAAGCTAACGGTGATTTAACTATGACGGTTACTGACGGAACTATTGGTTTACCGGTTCAGCAAGCGGCTTGTCAAGGCTCCGGATGCACAGGTATAGGACCTAAAGAAGATGGCTCCAGAGATTTTACTAAATCTGTTAATGCTAACATTAAAGGTAAAGTAAACGCATCC
>CACXDL010000011.1 GCA_902766395.1 uncultured bacterium | reverse complement strand
ATACAGTCTTAAAATCGCTTGTTTCTGGCTTCTCTATTCTGTCAGCCCTTATACTTGGCATGTTAAAGCCCGAAGAGAATTTTGTGTGCTGAATTCTGCCGGATAAATCATAATTTGGAAAATAATTCATGATATACTACCTCTCTTATTTATAATACTGCATTACTATTGCTTTTATCAACTTTGAAACAAAAAATCCCCCAAATGTAGTACAACTCGGGATTTGTTTGTTTTTTACGACTTAATATTTAATAATATTTATCAAAAAATCAACTTTATTTGATAAAATATCTTTATGAAAAAATTTTTATTATCAGAGGCGACCAAAAGAAATTGGGAAAAGTTAGGAGTAGAAAAGGATTTTCAAAAACGGCTTTCAAAAAGAGCAAATAAAAAATATTCTGCAAGGAAAATAATGCCAATTGAATATTTGTCAAACTCTGAAAATTTAACAACTCTAGAAAAAATTTTAAAGTATTCTAAGAAAATCTCTGTAAAAAATATTATATTTAACGTAGCCCTAAACTACTTGATAAAATACGACATTATAAAGGTTACAAATAAAAATATAAATACAAACAATAAATACCTCAAAAATATTTTAAACAATTTTAAATCAAAAATTTACGACGAAATTCTTAATCTGGAACTTCCAACAAAAGAGAGAGACTTCATTGGCTGTGTATACCAAGCCCTGATTAGCGAAGGATATAAAAATATTAACGGATCATATTATACCCCGCAAGAAATACTAAATGAAATAAAAATACCTTCACAGGGTAAATTTTTAGACCCATGCTGCGGAACTGGAAGTTTTTTACTACACGCTTCAAAATTTATTAAAAAGCCTGAAGACATATATGGTTGTGATATTGATAAAATCGCATGCTTTATTGCAAAAATAAATTTAATCCTGACTTTTAAAAATATAGAATTTGATCCGCATATATATAATGTTGATTTTTTAACTGATACAAAGATCTTTAAAAATATAAAATTTGAGACAATAGCCACAAATCCTCCATGGGGTGCAGCAAAAAACAAAAAATGTCAAAAACTTTATCCGCTTATAAAATCAGGAGAATCATACTCATATTTTATATATATAAGCAAAAAATATCTTGATAGAAATGGAGAATGCACATTTATTTTGCCCAAATCAATTCTTAATATTGGACTTCATAAAGATATCAGAGAGTTCATAATAAATAACTATTATATAAATAAAATCAAGAATTTTGGACAGATTTTTAACGGAGTCTTGACAGATGTAATACTACTTAATTGCAGCAACAAAAAAAATAAAAATATTGTATTGACAAATGGAATACAACAAAAAACAATACAACAAGATTATCTTAAAGAAAACTATAACTTTAATTTTTCTTTTATGAATAACTCAGAATTTAAAATTTTAAATAAAATATTTAAAACCGAACACTATACTCTTGAAAACAGTACCTGGGCTCTTGGAATAGTAACAGGAGACAACAAAAAACACATATTATCAACCCGAAAAAGTAATAGTGAAATAATCTACACGGGAAAAGAAATAAAAAAATATCTCCCTGATAAACCATTAAAATACATTATCTACAATCGCAGCAAATATCAACAAGTTGCACCGGATGAAATCTATCGGGCAAAAGAGAAATTATTATATAAATTCATCTCTAAAAAACCTGTATTTGCTTATGATAATACCGGTTCTCTCGTTTTAAACAGCGCAAATATATTAATCCCAAATATTCCATATTATTCGACAAAATCAGTTATGGCTTTTTTAAATTCTGAATTATTTGAATTTATATATAAAATTATTTTTGCAGATATAAAAATTCTTAAAAATAACTTATCTATATTACCTTTTCCTAAAGATATTACTGTAGAAAAAATTAAAGAAACAGATAAACTTACGGACCAGTATTGTAAAAATCAAAATGCAGAAATTTTGGATAAAATTGACACAATTGTATATCAATGCTTTAATTTGACAAACAAAGAAATTTCAATAATCAAAGAGGAGATACATAATGAAAAATAAAAAGGGAATTATAATATTTTTGGTTATAACTTGTATTGCACTTATGCTAAGAATAGCCCTTATTAACACTCCTTTATGGTATGACGAAGCATGCTCTTGGTTTAGCGCAAAACAAACATTTCCTTTGGGAATCTTAAAAAATCTTTTTACACTTGATTTACAACATTCACCTCTTTACTTTTTTCTGTTAAATATTTGGATAAATATTTTCGGAGATAATGAAATTGCAATGAGATCACTCTCTCTTATTTTCAGTATTGGTTCAATATATCTCATATATAGATTTGGAGAAAAACTTGTTGGGAAGAAATTTGGAATAATACTGGCGCTTATTATGGCCGTTCATCCTCTTATGGTTATATTTTCCGTGGAAATAAGAATGTACCCTGCTGTAGTTTTTCTTGTCCTTGCATCTTTGAATTTTCTTTTAGATTTTGAGAAAAATAATAATTCTAAATCCTTAAAAAAAATGACGATTACAAATATACTAATACCATACACATTTGTTGGCGGAATTTTTTATAATGTTGCTTTTACATTTTTCTACACAAGATATCTGAAAAACAACAAAGACAAAAATACATTTATTAGATATTTAAAACATTGCACAATCGAGTGGCTGGCACTTATACCGTTTTTTGCAATGCTGACATACTATGCAGGTCAAAGGGGAATGTTTGTAATTACACACGAAATTCCTTTGAGATTTATTCAGATAATTGACATTTTAAGAAACTTCTTCGGAGCAAATATCAGTGCAAACCCGTACTGGCCGGCAGTTGACCAATATCAACTAACATTTATATTTACACTGAGCGCAATTGTCCCTTGCATTTATTTCGCATATGGTATATATAAAAGCGCTAAGGGGAATAATGAATTTGTTAAAATGATTTTTAACATTACGATGGCTATTTTTATATTATTTATAATCTTTGCGTCATTGAAAATATATGTATGCACAAACAGGTACATATTATATTTATACCCTCTTTTAATAACTTTGGGACTCTTAGGGTTATCCAAAAGCATAACAAAAAGACATTTTTATACTTTTACCGGTATTTATATCTTATTATGCCTAAGCCTTACGGTGTGGTTTATTCCGAAGTTCAAGCTCTCAAAAATGTATGCGCTTAAAGATGTGATGATTCAGGCTCAAAACCTTAATTTAACAGGAGAAGATATTGTCATATTACCTTTCAGTGCAGATGCTCCTTATTATTTTAAAAGCTTGTCTACTCCAAGGGTTTACAATGGAGATTTTCACAAACTGGTAAGAAATCCTTACGGCAAATACTATGATTCCAAAGATTCAAAAATAATGGCAAGAAAGGGTAAATATAAACTGATATTTGAAAAAATTAATGAAGATAACGTTTTTTCTCAAAACTTTTTTGAATACTTTGCCTCTGAAGTAAATAAAAGTGTAGATTCAGGGAGATATTTATTATTAGCTATGTATGGAAACGACAACAATGGAATAGTTCCCATTGATCAGTTGAGAAAAGAAGTTAAAGACGAACAATATGTCAAAGACCATATCCTTGATGTTATGTTTAAAAAATATATTTGTGACATAGCTGCAATGATAAATTTGGACTTTAAATTCATAAAAAGTTTTAAAAAGGACAACTATACATACTATTTATACCAAAAAATATAGCCTTTTTACGAAAAATAAGTATAATAAATATATGAACAAAAAAAATTTATTATTAATAGTTTTAGTTATTATGTTTTCGGTATGTTGCGCATATTCTAAAAACGATACTTGGGAAAGGATTGCTCCAAACAATTACGTTGATATGGATGCAGTTGTGGGGCTTGAAAACATTTATGGATACTCGTTTTTACTAAAATCGTATAATAAGGGGCAATATGAACCCGTGAATGGAAGACAAATACATTACACCTTAAGCCAAAATGAAATAGATTGTGCCAAAAGAAAATACAAAATAGGGATAATTGATTCATACGACGAAAACGATAATTTTATAAACGGGGATTACAATAAATACGCAGAGTTTCAACCTATTGTTTCAGGAACAGCAATGTATGAAATAGCTAAAAGCTTGTGCCGTCTATAAATTTATTGTTTTTAATCTTCTGAGCATTTTTTAATCTTTGTTTTGATATTAAATCAAAAAGAACAGTTTCGACTAATTTAATTTTTTCTTCAAACATAAAGTATTTAACACGTTCGCTAAAATCTTCAGGTTTTATTTTAAAACCTTTTTCACTTAATTTATATGCATATTCTTTTTGTTTTTTATAAGCCAAAAGTTCACCTCTCAGAGAATACCTTACATCTTGAAGATAATCTATTATTACTTTTTTGTTTGCGCTTTTTACAAAATCATTTAAAGCTTTAGAGATATAACTGATGTAAAATCTTCTACTTGCCTCTTCATCAAAAGGGTATTCATTGTACATATATTTATCATAAAAATTACTATATTTATTAGATCTTCCCAAAGTATTAAAAAGTTTCTGATCACGAGCTAACAACTTTGGATTATATAAATAATCCGAGATATGCTGAA
Source organism: uncultured bacterium (assembly GCA_902766395.1). Taxonomy (GTDB): domain Bacteria; phylum Cyanobacteriota; class Vampirovibrionia; order Gastranaerophilales; family Gastranaerophilaceae; genus Zag111. The sequence goes on along the minus strand of CACXDL010000011.1, from coordinate 6,845 downwards.
TCTCGTGAATAAGCTTTGGTAAGAAATCGACTTTTACTTGACTTTTTGGGCTTTTAATAGCTAGCAAAAAACCACAGGCTTTACCTTTTTTATCCCCAATCAAATCCACGATAGCCTCGCAATTCGCATTTTCATCCTGTCTCACCTTAATTTTTACCCCCGGGATCAACTCTGAAAGCTTGCTTTGTATTGTTTCAAATTTTAATATGGCTCTATTTGAATTAATTCCGGAAGATATAGACTCATATATTTTGTCAGTAAACTTTCCTGAATTAATATTACGTTCGGCTAAGGAACCTTTTGTGAGATTATACGGTATTCGGATTGATGGTAATAATATGTTTCGCATATATTATTTAAAATACATAAAATAAAATTTTGCCTTATATATTTGTCTATTTCAAAAATTAATGATATTCTAAGCATATGATTGAACTGATGATATTATATGTACTTATTAAGCGAGACCTTACAATGTACTCTGTTCGCAAAAGAATAGAGGAAAAATTCTCTCCGTTTACTAATCCCAGTTTTGGTGCAATTAAACCGGCCTTAACAAGATTAGAAAAAAATAAATACATAACCTCATCAAAAAATATGTCTGAAGGAGGGAAACTTTCGGTTTTTTACTCTATCACCAATGAAGGGATGAAGGAACTTACAAATCTTTTATTGAAACCGTTTTCTCAAAATCCGCTTCAATTTGTATCTGATGCAAAAGTTAAGCTGTGCTGTGCAGCTTTTTTAAAAAATGAAGATGCAAAAGCACTATTTGAAGAAATTAAATCAAATGCATACATCCACAAGATGAATGCACAAAATCTTATAGAAAATGACTATACACCAGTTGATTTTTACCAGAAGATTGTCTTGGATAATACAATATGCGAGTACAACAATTTTATTAATATGGTAGAAGGATTTGAAAAAGAAAATGCCCGCAATAGTTGATAGTGTACTAAAAAATTCTATAGCTGAAGAACTGGATATAAAAAAGGGCGATACACTTGTCAGTGTAGACGGACAGGTTATGTCAGATATGATTGATTATAATTTTTATATGAAATCTGAATTCATAACAATTTTAATTGAGCATAAAGATGGGACTCAGGAACAGATCGAAATAGAAAAAGATTATGACGAAGATCTTGGTATAGTTTTTCAAAGTGCGGTTTTTGACAAAATTAAACCTTGCTTAAATCATTGTATATTCTGTTTTGTTGATCAGCAGCCAAAAGGTTTGAGAGACACTTTGTATATAAAAGACGATGACTACAGGTTATCATACCTTCAGGGGACATATATTACACTTACCAATTTAACCCAAAAGGATAAAGATAGAATAAAAAGAATGCACTTAGGACCTTTTTATGTCTCTGTTCATACAACAAACCCGGAATTAAGAGTAAAAATGCTTAGAAATCCTAAAGCTGGTGAGGCTCTGGAAAATTTAAAATGGTTTAGAGAAAATAAAATACCTTTCCATGCACAAATAGTCCTTTGTCCGGGATATAACGACGGGAAGGAACTTGAAAGGACTCTAAATGACCTTGCGCAATTAAAAAATACAGTATTATCAACTGCCATTGTTCCGGTTGGGATTACACAATTTCGGCAAGAAAAATTGAAAAAAGTAGGCCCCAAATGTGCAGCTGAAACTATTGAAATAGCCTCTAAATACAAACGAGTATGTTGTTCTGATGAATTTTTCTTGCTTGCAGATAAACCTATTCCTCCTGCAAAATATTACGGAAACTTTTGCCAACTTGACGATGGGGTAGGAGCATTAAGATTAACATATGAAAATTTTAAAAAATTAGAATTACCAAAATCAGTTTCAAATAAACATAAAATGATTTTTGCATGCTCATATGCTGCAAAAGATATGTTTGAAAAAATAGCAAAAAAACTTTCTAAAATTAAAAATCTCAAAATAGAGATATGCCCGGTAAAATCTAAATACTGGGGAGAAGATATCACCGTAGCAGGGCTAATTACAACACAAGATTTAATAGACACAATAAAAGATAAAACTTGCGATGTTGTTGTTATACCATCTGTAATGCTAAGACCATATAGTGAGGATTTTTTAGACGGGAAAACACTTTCGTATGTGAAAAAGAAAACAAGTAAAAACTTTCTCGTTCAAAAAAACATCTATTCACTTGAAGAAGTTGTAGAATACATAAAAGAACTATAATTATTTAATTATTTTAGAACAATATTTTTCTACCGGACAAATATCGCACAGAGGCTTGACAGGCTTGCAAACATTTTGCCCATGAGTAACAAGTAGAGTATTTATGGGAATCCAATACTTTTTAGGGAGTTTATCTCTGAGGGCAAATTCTGTTTCCTCCGGATTTTTTGTTTTTATATATCCCAAACGATTGAATATTCTGTGTACATGAACATCTACGCATATTGCCGGAGTGTTAAAGCCCCTTGAAAGCACAAGGTTTGCAGTTTTTCTTCCTACACCTCTAAATTTACATAATTCATCAATATCACAAGGAACTTTACCATCATATTTTTCTATTAAGACTTTTGACAATTCGATTATTTGTTCTGCTTTATTTTTATAAAACCCAACAGGGTAAATCGCCTTCGCTAATTCTTCACAAGAAATCTTTGACATTTCAAAAGGTGTTTTTGCCAATTTAAGCATTCTTAATGTTGCCGGATAAGTAGTCTTATCATTTGTTCGCAGGCTTAAGATACAAGCAATCAAAACAAGATAGGGATCATTGAATGTATCCATTAAATTGACAAAATCGCTTTTTGTTTGTTTTGCCTCTTCTAAAGATAAAACAACTGAATCAATATCAATCATTTTTTAAAAGTCCTTCAACATCCAATAAAATTTTAAGCTTTAAGGCATATATATTATTTCTTTCGAATTTTTCAAGCTTTACCGCATCTTTTTCGGTTGTAATTATATTTCCGCTTATATCAATAATATCTGTTGGTAAATATTGATGATGATCATCGAATGTAACTGTTTTTACAATATTAAAATTTGACAGAAAATCGTAAAATTGTTGAGGTTGACCGATAGCAGAAACAGCAGTTGCATCCATACCGTCCATCAGGCGTTGACCTGTTTTTATATTATAAACATAATCCGGTTCTGTAGCGCACACCATCGTTGGAAGTTTTAACCTCTTATGCATAATCTTGGCAACCTTTCTTGCCACATCATGTTTACAATTTTTAGAAACAATAACCAATTTATCTATTCGCTCAATTGCCTCCGGTCCCTCTCTCAGAGGTCCTGCCGGAAGCAAACATTCATTACCGAACCCCTTAACACTGTCCATAAGCACAATGTCAAGATCTCTATATAACTTTCTATGCTGAAAACCGTCATCTAATATAATAATATCAACTCCAAATTTATCTACAGCATATTTCGCGGCTTTATAACGTTCCTTACAAGTAAAAACATAAGATTTTGGAGTATTGTATGCCAACCAATAAGGCTCATCTCCCGCATCTTGAGCATTAAAAAATATTGTATCTCCATCTGAAATTATATTTATGTTTCTGTTATCTAATTTCCCGCCATATCCCCTGGAAATAATTGCAACTTTTCTACCATTTGAAATACAATATTTAGCAATTTCTGAAACAACAGGAGTTTTCCCAACGCCCCCAGTAGTCATATTTCCAACTGATATTACAAAAGCTTTGACTTTTTTAGGTTTTATTATTTTTTTATCATACAGAAAATTCTTGAAAAAACTTGCAGCACCATAAAAATAAGAAAAGAATTTCAGCAAATCAAACAGTAATCCTTCCGGATCTCTTGTATAGTGCAATTTTGTAATATAAGTTTTTATATTAAACATATTAGAATAATAACCTAAACAAAAGGAATCGTTTATTTAATTTTTCAGAGAATTTTCTTAAATTCCTTGTTGTAACGATTGTATCATCAACAATCTGCTTTAAATTAGATGCCTGCTGAGGATTCGAAGGATTTACATAGTTTACGGTTTCTAAAGCCGTTGCCATCTGCCCCATAGCTATATTAACATTTGATATAGCAGACTTGAGTTGATTCTTAAGCTTTTCATCACTTGTCATAGAATTTACGCTTGTCGAAATTTGCGCTAAATTATCAGAAATAACTCGTATATTTTTACCAACCTCGACAGCATCAGCCGCATCCATAATTTTGTTGAGATTTTGAGATAAACGATCTACTGAATTTGCCGTAGATAACAATGTTTTCTTAAACTGTTTATCTCCAATTATGTTATTTATATTTGCAGACAATTTAGAGAAATCGTCTGTAGCTTGTTTTGTAATCGCTAACAGTTGCTTGATATCATCCTGAGAAGAATCTAAAAGGTTATCTATCTTATCAAGAGTTATTTTAGATCTTGAGGTCAAATTATCAACAGTTGCAATAGTTCTTTTAATATCAGCAATAGTCTCATCTGTAAGAATATCATTAACCTTTTTATTTGTTTCTGTTAAAGTTTCTGCAGCTCTATACTGCCAATTCATAAAATCTGAAAGTCGCATCGGTTCCAAAATCGTGTACGGAGAAGTTTGATTAGGGAAAACCAAAGGTGTATCATCCAACGGAACAAGACGTAATTTATACTTATTGTTCTGGGATTTGACAGCACTACCTCTTACGAACTCCGGAAGCACTAAACCAGGCAAATTAATAAAATAATCAATCTTATATGCATATGGTGTATTGATATTATTTTTATAAGAGAAAGGTATAGAATCTTTTGTCATAACTTCAACATCTCTGATTAAACCAACATCATGATATTTATCACTCAATTTCATTTCTACAGAGTCATTCTTATATAGTATGTCACGATTAACCATTGGTATATATATAGTTTTTGTTTTAGGAGGAGTAATTTCTAAAAACAATTCACCTATAATACCGGTTTGTTGGATAGAAAAAGATGAAGCTCTTGGAATTTGAACATTCGGATTAGTTATAACAAATTTAACTTTAACAAAACTATTCTCACCTTTTACAACAGGAGTTATTTCTTCGACCTGACCAACTTTTAAGCCCATCATCTGTACACCGGCACCGGCTCTAAGTCCATTTACATCTTTAAATTGTATTTCTATTCTCTTTGCAGAAGATAATGCCCTGCCCTTAACCTTAAAAACAGTACCTACAAGCAAAAATAAGGCTAACAACGTTAGTAATCCAACTTTAAAAGATGAAGATATTTTCATTTTTGACCTTCCTATTATCTTACTATATGTATATTAGCAAAAAAAATATTTCACTGTAAAGCATTCTAGCATAAATTTATCATTTTTTAGCAATAAATACACTATATGGTCGATTTTTAAACGTAACGGAAATAAATATTAATAAAATACCGTATAATTAAAATAAATAATGTTGACTTTAAAAAAAATATCATTAAAAAGTCTTCAGGTAGAAAAATTTAACAGAAGGAGACTCACCTTATGGGCATGGCAGCATCTCAAGCCAGATGGATATCATTGGCAGCTAGAAAAACTAATGTTGAATACGAAGGTCAACAAATAAATCAAGCAAGAACTGCGCTTGCGAATCAGAGTTCAGAACTATGGAATAAACTATACAAAATGGATGTCCCTGTTCCTCCAAGCACAACTGAATTCACAAAAACAAAATATACTTTTGATATTGGTGACAGTACTAAAACAATTACAAATATTCAGGATACAACATACACGGATCCGGATGACCACATAACATACAATTCATATGTAACATACACATCTGAAATTGTTGAATATAAAGGCATAAGAAACACAAATACAAATCCGCAGGTTCAATATGTTGCTCCAACTCCTGAAAAACCAGACGGATACTATATGATAGGTACAAGAACTCTTACTTGCCTGAAAGATATAGATGAGCAAAGCGACGAATTTAAAAACTATGCAAATGCATTGGATCAAATTTTAATTGATTGGCCTAACGCTCCGGTTTCTAAAGAATGGAGTGCGGCAAAAACATCAAAGAATTATTCAAATATATATTTCTGGCCGGATAGCCAAAACGAAGTAAATTTCGTTACAAAAGGTGATTCCTCAACTTTTGATACACTTGAGTACAGTATTACTCATCCGTCAGAATCATTACATTCATATTATGCAGATAGTCAAAAGTCGACACAGACAGTTTCAAAACATGCAATCGTAGAGTACGATTCAAGCGGAAGAGCAACATCTATACAACTGGAGAAGTCAAGTGCGGTATATGATTTAACTGCTTCGACAGTAACAGATGAAAAAGCTTATAACGATGCAATGAACCAGTACTATTATAATAAGCAAGTATATGAAAAAAGAGTTCAGGATATAAATGCCAGAACAGAACAGATCCAAACAGAAGACAGAACTTTAGAACTTAGATTGAAACAACTTGATACAGAACAAAATGCACTTCAAACAGAAATGGATGCCGTACACAAAATCATTTCTAAAAATATTGAAGGTACATTCAAAACATTTGAAAGTTAGAATTAAAGAATATATAAGAGGTTTTATATGTCATACAAATATGATAGCGAATTAGTAATAGCAAACAGATTTAGCGACGCAAGCAGCGCAGCCAAAGCACAACTTTGGGAAACTTATGACAGGCTGAGAGACTTGACAGTCTCCGGAAGCGGAACAGGTTCAGGTTTTGAATCTGCAGGAAACTTGTTATATAACATGGCAAGTTTACTTGCTCCTTCTGCATTTGCAACAGTTTTCGGGGCTTCAGAGACAATGAACATACCCGGAACTTCATACTACTCAAAAACAGGAACAACATCTGCTTATAGTGTAGAAAATTACTTTAATCATGCGGGGTT
>CACXDL010000010.1 GCA_902766395.1 uncultured bacterium | reverse complement strand
CAAAAATGGAAAAGCTCTTGGCTTTAGAGAAATGATTAAAGCAATACAAGATAATCCTGTAGCAAAGAAAAAACTTGCAATTCTTACAGGTGCACAACTTGCCGGCTATGCATATTCCGGTTTAGTCTTAGGACTCGGAATACCAAAACTTAATATATACTTAACCGGCAGACGCATGGCAAAACAAAAGGCAAGAGAAGAAGCATTAAAAAAACAAAACCAAGCTATACAGCCAAAAGTTGAAAACAACAAAGATTTAGAAAACCTTCAGAACAAAGAAGAAGACAGAATGCTAAATGCGGACAATATAAACTTCTTAAGACAATTTACTGGGACATTGAGCCAAAGAATGTCTGCTTAAAATAAAGAATAAAAAAAAGACCTATTAAAACTTAAATTTAAGAGGTCTTTTTTAATAATTATCATTTGTTATTTTACATAGAAACTTGCGTCTACATTTGCATAAATAGTTATGTTACCTGCCTCAATATCAGTAGAAGGTGCAGCTGCTTCCATATCCATTGAAGAACCTGCTGCTTTCATCAAGCGAGCATTGGCATAAGCATAATTTGTTCTTCTTTGGTTTAAAGAACAAGATGTGCTGATATTTTTGACTCCAACAATTGTTGCACCGGTTGAAGATGCAACGACATTTGCTCTTTTTCTTACATTTTTGCCTGCTGATGATAACATCTCTTCACAAGCACCATCTTTATTTGATAGCGAAAAATTCAAGCTATTTACATTTGTTGCTCCCATTTCTATAGATTTGTCAATTAAAGATGAAACTTTATCTAAAGACTTTGTGTGCACAATAATATTATTTGTTACTTCGTATCTGTCAAAGAATCTTTTATTATCTTTGTATGTATAGATAGGAGTCGCATTGTAATTTGAAGTTTTAATATAATCTCCGCCGGTTGTATTAATATTAGATTTAAAATATTCATATATTTTATTTGAAATTTCTTTATTCTTTGCAGATGCTTCAGCCATAGACTTCTTATCAGTTGTTTTAATACTTACCGAGAATTCTACGGTATCAGGGCTAACTTCTTTTTCAGCAGAATACGAAACAGATAAAAACCCTTTATCGGCCTGACAATTACAATCAGCTCCCGCTGGCAAAATCATAGACGGCATTACAAACAATACTCCTGTCAGTAATGAAATTGCTAAAATCTTTTTCATAATATTTCTCCTTATTTTAATTTTGATACAGAATCTTCCTTTTCTTCTATATTTTTAGAGATAACCGAAGATAAATCTTTTTCATTAGGTTTTATAATATCTACAGATTTTTCAAATTTATCTGATTTTGCAATTACATGGTTTATTTTTCGCATTTTAGAATAAATTTTTGCGTTTTTCATTATCATATTCATCTCAGAATCACTCAACTCCGGAGCTTCCTTGAAGGACACTGCAAGCCCTTTTTTATTTAAAATAAAATATGCAACTACAGCGATTCCCCAAAGTAAAACACCCTGATATAGCTGCAAGATTGGGAAACCTGCCAAAGTCGTCAGATATTTATTCCAACCATACATAACACAAGCCCCAGGAAAAACTACAAATCCTGCAAACAGGCATAGCCCTATAAATAATGCAGTTATTAAACCTCTAAAACCATTTATTTGAATTATTCTCATATTTTTTCGCTATCCTTTTACTTTATCATTTCAAGAAAATCATTTTCTGTCAATATTATAACACCTAAATTTTGAGCTTTGTCTAATTTTGACCCGGCATTTTCACCAGCCAGGACAAAATCCGTTTTTTTGCTGACAGAAGAAGATGTTTTACCTCCATGAGACTTTATAATCGCAGAAGCCTCATCTCTGCCCATACTCGGCAAAGTTCCTGTTAATACAAAAACTTTCCCTTCCAGTTTATTTGACTGCTTGGCAGATTTTTGAGAAGGATTTATACCAAGCGAGATAAGTTCGTCTATTATTTTTAAATTCGCAGTATCATGAAAATATTCATATACAGATTTTGCAATAATCTCTCCGATACCTTCAACTTGGGACAACTGATCAATCGTTGCATTTTTAAAAGCATCGATACTTGTAAATTCTTCAGATAAAATATCGGCCGTTTCTTTACCTACATGCCTGATACCTAAAGCAGTAATCAAACGATTTAACGGCCTTGTTTTACTGTTTTGAATAGACATATAAATATTTGAAGCAGATTTTTCCTGTATTAAATCAAGCATCATAAAATCCTGGGGTAATAATTTATACAAATCCGCAAAATTAGAAATCATATTTTTTTCATATAATTGTTGAATTATAGAAGGACCGACTTTATCGATGTCCATGGCCTCTTTTGAAGCCCAATACTCAATTTTTGCACACATCAAACTCTCACAATTCGGATTAGGACAATAAAGTCCGACAATACCCTCTTTTTCTACAAGTTCTGAGCCGCATGACGGGCATTTTGTCGGAGGTACATATACAGGCAAATTTTTATGATAATCCGTTTCCACAACTTTTATAACCTTTGGAATTATCTCTGCCGCTTTCATAATTAAAACAGTATCACCAACTCTTACATCCAGCCTCTTTATTTCGTCAAAATTATGCAGGCTTGCACGTGAAACAGTACTTCCTGCAAGCGCTACAGGTTCAAGAACCGCAACCGGAGTAACAACTCCTGTCTTTCCGGTATTTAGTTCAATATCAAGAAGCTTTGTTTTAACTTCTTCAGGAGGGAACTTGAACGCAGTTGCCCACTTTGGCGCTCTTGCCGTAAAACCTAAATCCTTTTGAATACTAAAATCATTAACTTTTATCACGACTCCATCTGTCGCATAATTTAACTCAAAGCGTTTTGTTTCCCATTCTTTGCAATAATCAATAACGCCCTGTATATTTTTCACTTTTCTGACATTTTCATTAACTTTAAATCCAAGTTTTTTCAAATACATCATTGCATCATAATGAGTTTTTATATTTTTATCTGCATCATCTTCGAAAATTCCTGTGTACGTAAACATTGATAAATCTCGCTTAGCAGTAATTGTGCTGTCTAATTGTCTCAAAGAACCTGATGCTGCATTGCGCGGGTTGGCAAAAACTTTTTCACCCCTTTCGAGAGCCAGTTGATTCAACTTTTCAAAAGAACTTTTAGGCATATAAATTTCTCCTCGGACTTCTAGATTTTTTGGTTCAAAAAGTTTTAACGGAATAGCTTTTATAGTCTTGAGGTTTTGGGTAATATCTTCCCCCGTAATACCGTCCCCACGAGTTACTCCTCGCACAAAAACCCCATTCTCATAAGTAAGAGCAATAGCAAGTCCATCAATTTTTAATTCACATACAAGTTCTAATTCCTTATCATATTCCTTACAAACTCTTTCATACCACTTACCAAGATCATCAGAATTGTATGAATTATCAAGACTGTACAAACGATATTTGTGAGTATGCGGGAAAAACCTTTCACTAACAGACCCAACTCTCTGAGTTGGAGAATCAGGGGTTTTAAACATAGGATACTTATCTTCTAATTCTTTTAATTCTGCAAACAATTTATCATATTCAAAATCTGTCAAATACGGATTTTCATTCACATAATACTCATAATTTGATTTATTTATCTCATTTTTTAAATAATCAATACGTTCAAGAATTTCCATAATGATTAAATATATCCTTTCCCCAAATCATATACACATAATACAATGAATTTCATTTTTTTCAAATGCTACATAATCATCAATAATTCACGTATAACTTTTGTTGCAACTGCAGTTGAGACTCCGCTTGCGTCATAGTCAGGAGCCAATTCTACAACATCAGCGCCGGCAATATTAAAATCTCTTAAATACTTAAACCATTCTATCAGCTCATCAAATTGCATACCTCCTGCTTCCGGAGTCCCCGTGCCGGGCATTATTGAAGTATCCAGACAATCTAAATCTACAGTAACAAAAATATTTTTACCCTTTAAAGAATCCAAATCCGAATATTTATGGCACAAGGTATTATGTTTTTTCATAAAATCCCACTCTTCTTTCATTCCGGAGCGAATCCCTATTTGCTTTATATTTTTTGGACCCACAATTTTTGAACAATGACGGATAACCGCACTATGCGACATTTCTTCGCCCAAATATTCCTCTCTTAAATCTGTATGAGCATCGAAATGAACTATAGCCAAGTTGTCTACATATTTTGAAACCGCCTGAATTTCGGGCAGCGTAACTAAATGTTCACCACCAATACCAAAAACCTTTTTACCATCTTTATATATATCTTCAACATTTTCACGAATCAGCTCAAGAGACTTTATAGTATTACCCAGAGGGAATTCTAAATCGCCGGCATCATGAAAATTTACATCATTCAGATCTTTATCAAAATTCGGAGAGTATTCTTCTAGCCCCCAACTGGCAAGCCTAATTTGTTCAGGAGCGAACCTTGACCCTGATCTATACGATACAGTACCGTCAAACGGTAATCCTAACATAACGATAGCACATGAGTCATAATCCGGATTTTGCGCCATCCAATTTCTGTCTAAAAAAGGTCCTTTTAACATTTTGCAACTCCTTACTTTATCAAATATTAACATAAAAACGAAATCATTTGCGAAAAAAAATTTTCGGTGTTATTATAAATTTCAGAGGGAGAAATATGGAACATTGGGTTTATACAACCACAATATTGGGGCACAAGGCATCTTTTAATATGGATACCATTATTACTATGTGGATTTCAATGTTATTTTTAATTATTATGGCCCTATTAACCACAAGAAAACTTGATATGATCCCTTCAAAATTACAACTGGTTGCAGAAGGAATTGTTAAATATTTCAATGACATTGCTAAAGCCAGCATGGGAAGTGATAATGCCCAAAAACATATTGCAATTATTCTGACATTATTCATGTTCATACTAACTGCGAATCTTTTCGGACAATTACCTTTAAAAATTGTGCATATTGCCCATGGAGAACTTGCATCCCCAAATAATGACATAAATATGACTGCTGCAATGGCATTAGTTGTATCTATATATTACATATTCTACGGAATAAAAGCCCAAGGAGGGAAATTCTTTTTCAAGGGCTTTAGCATTTCAGGAATTATTATAACGCTTGTAGATTGGTTAGAATTGTTTGTAAGACCTTTTTCATTGGCTCTTCGACTTTTTGCCAATATATTGGCAGGGGAACTTATAATATCTACATTTTTAGGTTTAGTAGCAATTGGTTTGCCGTTACCGTTTATGTTATTTGAACTATTTGTCGCATTAATTCAGGCAATTGTTTTCACATTACTGTCAACAACATACATTGCACTTGCAATTCAGGAAGAATAATACAAGTTAATTAATATAAGGAGAAAAAAATGATTGAACAAACTTTAGATTTAGCAAAATTAGGAGCAGGCTTAGCTGTTGCTTTCGGTACTTTAGGCGCAGGGTTAGGCCTTGGTATAGCAACAAAAGGAGTTCTTGATGCAATCGCTCGCCAACCGGAAATTAAAGATGAAGCTTTCAAAAACTTTATCATCGGTGCAGGGTTAGCAGAAGCTACTGCTATATATGCATTGTTAATTGCAATATTATTGGTCTTCGGAAACAAGATGGGTCTGTAAGATATGATAGAGTTTAACGCTACACTTATAGTTGCAATGCTTAGCTTTGTTGTGTTCATGTTTATTATGAACGCAATATTCTACAAGCCCATATTGAATATTATAAGAAAGCGTGAAACTTACATTGACCAAAACTATACCGATGCGAAGGATTTTAATCAAAAGGCTCAGGACTTGGCAGAAGATCATGATCAAAAACTCAATGAAGCAAAAGAAATCGAGCGACAGAAAAATGTTCAAGTATTAGAAGAACTACAGAACAGATCTTTTGATAAAATTCAAAAAGCAAAAGAGAATTCGAAAGATGAAATTCAGCAAAAAAAAGATATTCTCACACAAGAGAAAAATGGGGTTCAGGAACGGATAAATAATGAAATCGTTCCGGATGTAGCTTCACTGATTACAGAAAAAATACTCAATAAAGGATAAAAATGCAAGGCATCATTTCTACAATTAAATATTTGGCAGATACAAATGTCATAAATTTTGTACTAATGGCAGTTCTATTAGGCTGGATTCTTGTAAAAATGTCTGTCAAAACCTCATTTGAAAAAGGTATTCTTTCTGTAAAAGAAGCAATAGAAAAATCAGAAATTGACAAGAAAAACTCTGAAAATCTTGTAAAGGAGGCGAAAGAAACGCTTGAAAAACTCCCGCAAGAAATTGAAGAAATTAAGAAATTTTCAAATCAAAAAGCTGAAACCCTAAAAAAACAAATCGAAAATTCTACTCAAAAAACAGTAGAAAATATCGCACACAATGTAGATAAAGTAATCTCTATAGAAGAACGAAAATTTTCTAATGAACTTAGTACAAAGGCGATGGAAATGTCTGTTGAACAAGCAAGAACTAATTTAATCGAGCAACTTAAAACCAATAGTGATTTACACTCGAAGTTTATCGAAGAAAGTCTCGATGAATTTGACAGGATGGAAATATAGATGAAAAATAACAAACAAATATCTTCTATATCAAAAAATTATGCAAAGGCTCTAGTTGAGACTTCAAAAGAGGCAAACATATCAGATGCAATAAAAAAGGATCTTTGTAATGTTCTTGAGGTTATGAAATCCTCGGAAGATCTAACTGTTGTACTTGAGAATTCATCAGTTTCTATCTCTAAAAAAATAGAAATATTAGGTGAAATCTTTTCAGATAAAATATCTTCACAGGTGCTGAATCTTTTGAAAATATTGACAGAAAAAAACAGATTAACAGAAATCGAAAACATATACAATTCTTATTGTGAGATGCTTGATAATCTTTCTAACAAAAAAAATGTAACGATTATTTCATCAATAGATCTTGACGAAAGCACAAAGAATAATATAGTTTCCAGATTAGAAAAGAAACTTAATTGTGAAGTTATTTCCAGTTGGGAAACAGATCAAAGTATTATTGCGGGTTTGGTCTTTAAATTTGGAGACTATGTAATTGATACAAGTTTAAATACTAAATTAAAAAATTTAAGTAAAAACATATTGAGGTAAATATTATGGCATTAATTCAACCGGACGAAATAAGTTCAATTATTAAAAGTAAAATAGAAAACTACGATCTTCAAACTGAAGTTTCAAATACCGGAACAGTTCTTGAAGTTGGCGACGGCATAGCCCGCATATATGGCCTGCGCAATGTTATGGCCAATGAGCTGGTCCAATTTGAAGATGAAAAGAGTACTCTTGGTATTGCAATGAACCTTGAAGAAGACAATGTCGGAGTTGTAATACTTGGAGAATACACAGATATCAAAGAAGGAACAGTAGTCAAAACAACGGGAAGAATTGCATCCGTTCCGGTTGGGGAAGGACTCATAGGAAGAATTATTGACCCAACAGGTAAACCTCTTGACGGCAAGGGTGAATATCCATATGAAAAAACAAGACCAATCGAAAGAGTTGCACCGGGAATTGTTGCAAGACGTTCTGTATATCAACCTCTTCAAACAGGTTTAACTGCTATTGATGCTCTTACTCCTATCGGAAGAGGGCAAAGAGAACTTATTATCGGTGACAGACAAACAGGAAAAACGGCAATTGCAATAGATACAATCATTAATCAAAATGGTAAAGATGTTATTTGTATATATGTTGCAATTGGTCAAAAAGCGTCTACTGTTGCACATTTAGCAAAAACATTAGAAGAAAAAGGCGCAATGGCATATACTGTTATCGTTTCTTCAACAGCAGATGAATCTGCGCCGTTACAATATATTGCACCATTTGCAGGAGTTACCATAGGTGAAGAATTTATGGAACAGGGCAAAGATGTTTTGATAGTATATGATGATTTATCTAAACATGCTCAGGCATACCGTGCAATGAGTTTGTTATTAAAAAGACCTCCAGGACGTGAAGCATACCCGGGAGATGTTTTCTATCTACATTCAAGATTGCTTGAACGAGCAGTAAAACTGAATGATGAATTAGGGGGCGGAAGTATAACAGCTTTACCTATAATTGAAACCCAGGCAGGGGACGTATCAGCTTACATTCCGACAAACGTAATTTCGATAACAGACGGACAAATTTTCCTTGAAAGTGATGCGTTTAATTCAGGTATAAGACCTGCAATTAATGCCGGAATTTCAGTTTCCCGTGTAGGCGGAGCTGCTCAAACTAAAGGTATCAAACAGGTTGCGGGAACATTGCGTTTAGCACTTGCTCAGTATAGAGAACTTGAAGCTTTTGCACAATTTGCATCAGATCTTGATGCCTCAACAAAAAAACAATTATTGAGAGGCCAAAAGCTTACAGAGGTCTTAAAACAACTACAATATGCACCTCTAAGCGTAGCAGAACAAATCTCAATTCTATACGCCGCAAATGAAGGGATTTTAGATGATATTGAAAATTCCAAAATCCAAAGATTCAAAAAAGATTGGTTTGTATACTTCAATGCAAATCTGTCAGATCTTGCTCAAAGGCTGAATAATGGAGGAGCCTTAGAAGATGAAGATAAAAAAGCCTTGAAAGAAGCCCTTGAAGCATTTAAAACAACATTTTAACAAAGGATAATATGGCAAGTTTAAAAGATATAAAGAACAGAATAAACAGTGTTCAAAGCACAAAAAAAATCACCAGAGCAATGAAAATGGTTGCGGCCGCAAAGGTTCGCAGTTCTGAAAATGCTGTAAAAGCATCACGTCCTTATGCCTTTGAAATGGTTAAAATGTTCCAAAAATTGTTAAATTCAGTTGATGAATTTAGTTCAGATTCTTTGAAAATAAAAATGGCAATAGATAATTATCCTGCTCTTTTAAGAAGAAGTGAAGTTAAAAATGTCGGAATCTTTTTAATTACAGGAAATAAAGGTTTAGCAGGGGCGTACAGCTCAAATGTGATTAAAAAATCTTTGGCTCTTATAAAAGAGTATCAAAGGCAAGGTATAGGTGTTAAAGTCTTTATTGCAGGACAAAAAGGTGTTTCTATAATGCGTAAAAAATTGGAGGCACTTGGTTGTTCTATAGAAAAAAAATATTTTTCAGTCATAGATGCCCCAAATGCGATGGATGCAAGAGATATTGCGGAAGATTTGGCAGAATATTATGTTGATGGCAGAATTGATAAGATTGAAATTGTTACTACCAGATTTAAAAACATGGTTAGTTATTGTGTAGATACTTGGACTGTTTTACCTGTTGAAGGCGTAAAAGATTCTCATGAAAAAATTAATGATAATGTTTTGGAATCCTTAATGGAATTTATTCCGGACAAACATCATATATTACAAAAAATTGTTCCGATGTATATGACGAATATTTTTTATCAGGCTTTACTTGAAGCAAATGCAAGTGAACTTGCTTCAAGAATGACAGCAATGTCTGCAGCAACAACAAATGCCGAAAAAATTATCAAAGATTTGTCAATTGAATATAACAAACTTCGCCAAACTGCAATTACTAATGAAATTATTGAAGTTATTTCCGGGGCAAATTCATTAACAAAATAATAAATATAGAATTTATATCACAATCGTGATAGGATTATTTTACAGGAGGGATATAAATAATATGAAAGATTTAAAAATCTACACAGATAAAGACATTGATATTAATATAATTAAAAATAAAAAAATTGCAGTTATTGGATTTGGTTCACAGGGATACGGGCAATCTATGAATCTAAAAGATTCTGGTTGTAATGTTGTTTTAGGGCTCAGACTTGGGGGAAAATCTGATAAAAAAGCCAAAAATTACGGGTTTAAAACAATGACAATTGAAGATGCCGTAAAATGGGCTGATATTATTCAGGTATTGATTCCTGATGAAATACAGGCTGATGTCTATGAAAAACAGATAAAGCCAAATATGAGAGCAGGTCAATATTTGATGTTTGCACACGGTTTTAATATTCACTTTAAAAAAATTGTTCCTCCGGATGGAGTTAATGTTATAATGGTTGCTCCAAAGGGACCTGGACATACAGTAAGGAGTCAATATACGGAAGGAAAAGGTGTACCGAGTTTGATTGCTGTTTATCAGGATCCTTCAGGAAACGGTAAAGAAGTTGCGCTATCATATGCAAGTGCAATAGGCGCTGGCAGAGCAGGTATTATCGAAACGACTTTTAAAGAAGAAACTGAAACAGATCTCTTTGGAGAACAAGCAGTAATATGCGGCGGAGTATCAGCGCTGATGAAAGCCGGTTTTGAAGTTCTTACAGAAGCCGGATATTCCCCATATATGGCATATTTTGAAGTCTTACATGAAATGAAATTAATTATAGATCTTGTAAACCAAGGCGGGCTTGCAGATATGAGATACTCTATATCAAATACAGCAGAATACGGAGACATGACAAGAGGTCCAAAAGTTATTGGAGAAGCGTCTAAAGATGCTATGAGAGAGATTCTGAAAAATATCCAAAATGGCTCATTTGCAAACGAATTTATGAATGAAATGAAATCCGGTCAAAAAGAGTTTAACAGATTAAGAGAAGAAAACGCTTCACACCCTATTGAAAAAATCGGAGAAGAAATTCGTTCATCATTTAAGTGGGGAAGAAACGAAAATATTATTGACAGAAACAAAAACTAATATGTATAGGAGAAAATAATGTTTAGTACTGAGGATATATACGAAGTAGTAATTTTTTCAATTGGAGACACAAAAGCCGGAACAAAAATGGGGAAATTACAGTTAAGAAACACTGTTGATGATACATTGTTAAATTGTATACTGTGGGAAGAAACTCTTAACAGATTTGACGCAAAAGTATTCAGAACAGGCAATTTGGTAAAAATTGTATCTGCGACTTTTAACGAAAAATACAATAACTGTCTTGTCTCAGCCCTTGAAGTTGTTAAAGAAGCAAAATTAGGTCTTGAACCAAATGATATAGACAAATATTGGGCAAAATTACAAAATTATATAGATAGTATTAAAGATGAAAATTTGAAAAATTTTGTTTCAGGAATGTTTAAACAATACGAGGAACAATTTAAAATAATGCCGGCAGCAAAACTTATGCATCACAATTATATTGGCGGATTGCTTGTACATACAGTTGAGTGTTGCGAGTTTGCACAGCTAAATATGGAAAAATTTATATACAAAGCTAACCCTGACGAAGTTTATGCAGCTTGCCTGCTTCATGATTTTGGAAAAATATTTGAATATACAATAGATACAGAAACAGGACTCATTGACTACGCTCCCGGGTTTAGGGAAACCTGGATTTCACACTCTCAATACGGATTTTGCATATGTATGAATGCAGGATTTCGCTTGGTTGCCAAAATGATAGCAGCACACCACGGCAGAGCAGAATGGGATGCCATCATTGATTTGAACGGAAAAGATTTGGAACCTGAGTTGTATTTAATTCATCTTATTGACAATTTATCAGCCAAATTCGGGAAAATAAGCACCAGACAAATATAAACCACCGTCTTTTGTAAAAATCAAGCATTTATCTACAAATGTAAATAAAAAAAATAAAAATTTACTTTATGAAACATTTTAAGTCATGGGGCATGTTTTATGCTAAATTATAGATGTTAAATGTTTTAGGAATAGTTTTAGTAAGGAGATAATGAATGTCTGAATATCTGAGCAAAGAAGAGATTAAACAGTGGAGAAGCTCGTTAGAAAAGATTACATTAGAGGAATTTGCTGCCAGATTAGGGAAAAAAATTGAAGAGAAAAAAGAAACAAATGACCTTGTAGATATTGTATTACACGGTCAACCTGTAGTCTCAAGAGAGTCTGAAATAAATATGCAAACAGAAAGACTAAGTTCTATTGCTAATAGAGCATATGAAAAAGAAAAAAATCTTTATGTTTCACCTTTCTCTGTAAAGAATTTAATTAATAAAGAAACTAAACAAACAACTACAAATAAAACATCTCAAACAACAGCTAAAAAAACTACCACAAAGAAAACCAATAAGGTTGTTGAAGTTACAAAATTTGAAATCGAAAATAATGTAAAAACTGGAGATAAAGTTAGAGATGCTGTTAGAGTGACTTTCAAAAAAGCTTTAACAGAAAGAGAACAAAAAGTTTTTGATTACTTTAATGCAAATCAGGATAAAATTGTTTATGCAAAAGACTTAGCAGCTTTATTAGAACTTCCAAGAGATTATGTATACAAATACATCAAAAATTTAAGAGCGAAAATTGAAGGAGAAGCGCTAAAGAATGCAGATAAAGGCGGATTTATTCTTACTTCAAAGTAGTAAAAAGATAAAAATTTTAAATATTAAAAAAGGCTTTTGTTAAAGCCTTTTTTATTTATCAATATCTACTTTTGCCCCAACATATTCAAGTGCTTTTTTAGTAACTTCAGCTTCCTGATCTGATATATTTAACATAAAAGTATATGGAACATTATTAACAATATACTTTGCTTTTTCATATTCAAGATCTGTTATCTGTCTTAACGTTGCCATTACAGTAGCTTTGTTTTCTCCTACATCTGTTAAAGTGAGAGAGTTGTAACCCGTATTTTTTTCAATTGCATAATTCTCAGAAATAAATTTTTTAAATATATCAATTTTTCGGAGGTATATATTAAAAAATCTAAACCATTTTACGGAAGTTCGTTTAACATCAACATTATCCATATCATATTCATATTTCTTTTTAAGAAAATCTCGAATTATCACAATTAACATTATTGCAATAGCCCCAAACAGAAATCTGTAATCGATCATAAAACCTCCTAATACGTTAAAACGGGCAACAAATCTGTTGCCCGTTTATGATAACATATTTTGATACCAAAATCAAACTACTTGATTTCAACACCAGCACCAGCTGCTTCAAGAGTTTTCTTGATTTCTTCAGCTTCAGCTTTTTTGATGTTTTCTTTAACAGCTTTAGGAGCAGCTTCAACTAAATCTTTAGCTTCTTTAAGTCCTAAACCTGT
>CACXDL010000009.1 GCA_902766395.1 uncultured bacterium | reverse complement strand
TCGGGATGTAGCGCAGCTTGGTAGCGCACCTCGCTTGGGACGAGGGGGTCGCATGTTCGAATCATGTCATCCCGACCATTTAAAAAGACTAGCCGACGGTTGGTCTTTTTTTAGTGCATTAATATAATTTGAGTTGACTTGAACATACTTTTATAATATATTTACCAAGAGAGAATTTACACTACAAGAGAGGATTAGGGAACAGTGGATTTTATAACATGGACAATATGGTTTTTGAGTAAATTAGCACATTTGGTAGGTGGCTATGGTATTGCAATAATTGTTTTGACAATAATTGTAAGACTTGCAATGTGGAATCTTAATGTTGAACAACAACGTTCTATGAAGATGATGCAAACCTTGCAACCAAAGTTGAAAGCAATACAGGATCGTTACCAAAGTAACCCGCAATTGATGCAGCAAAAACTTATGGAATTTTACAAAGAACACAAGTTTAATCCAATGGGAGGCTGCTTGCCGTTACTTATTCAAATGCCTATATTCATTTTGTTATATTCTGCGTTAATAAGCCCTCAGTTTATACAAGTTGCAGGCAACCAACATTTCTTGTTTGTAGACAGTCTAGCTACAACTTTAAGAGCAACAGCAGGTATTTCTAATGACGGTAAATTAGGAGCCGCAACAGGAGATAAGTTCATTTTAGGCAATAGTGCAACTATATATCTTCCGGATAAAGAAATTAAAAATGTTAAAATTACAGATCCTGCACAGGCTCTAGAAATAAAAGGTGATTTAGTACCTGGCGAAGATGTTGTTCTTGGTTTTAGTTTAGATCATATAAAATTAAAATTCTCAGAACTTGAAAAAGTTGAAAAAGCAGATGTTGTTGTTACAAATTCAAATATTAGAGAAAACGAAAATATAACATTTGTCCGAAATACCGATGGTACAATGACAGCAACAGTTCCAACCGTTCCTGTAAAAAGAGCTTGGCACTGGGATGTCATAGTATTAATTGCACTGTTTGCAATTACAATGTTTATCTCTCAAAAAATAATGATGTCTATGACTAAAACAGATTCTCAAGACGCGACACAGGCTGCTTTGCAAAAATCTATGGGAACATTTATGCCAATAATGATTATGGCAACATTTATTATAATTCCTATACCTGCCGGTGTTTTGCTTTACTTAATTACAAGCAACATAATTCAAATTGCGCAAACTATCATAATTAATAAGCAAATTGATAATGAAATGGCTAAGAAAAAAGATTCTGTTGATGATATAGAACTAAAAAATGCTAAAAAGTTAAACTAAAAATGAATATATCTGATTTTGATTATGAACTGCCGGAAAATTTAATTGCACAGATGCCGTCAGATAAAAGAGAAAACTCCAGAATGATGGTTCTTAACAGAAATCATCACACCGTTGAACACAAGCATTTTTATGACATCGTTGACTATTTTAGTGAGAATGATTTGCTTGTTCTGAATAATACGAAAGTTATACCTGCAAGATTATTTGGGACAAAAGAAGAAACCGGTGCTAAAATAGAAGTTTTTCTTCTTAATGCAACCAAAGAAGGCTCAAATGAATGGGAAGTACTTATAAAACCCTCTAAAAGAATTAAACCAAATACAATAATTAATATTAACCACGAATTAAAAGTTATTCCGGTAAAAAAGCTTGAAGACGCCGGAGAATGGCTTGTAAAACTGGTATATGAAGGAGATTTGTTTGAAATTCTGCACAGAGTAGGAAATATACCTCTTCCTCCATATATTGAACGAAAAATTCAAACAGAAGAACAAAGAAAATTTGATACAGAAAGATATCAAACGGTATATGCAAAAGATGAAGGCTCTGTTGCCGCTCCGACTGCAGGTTTGCATTTTACTGCGGAAATTCTCCAAAAGCTTAAAGATAAAGGGGTAGGAATTGCATATATAACACTAAATGTCGGTCTTGGAACTTTTCGGCCTGTAAAATGCGAAAATATACTTGATCACAAAATGCATTCTGAAATTTTTGAAATTTCTCAAGAAGCATCTGATAAAATCAACAAAGCGATAAAAGATGGTAAAAATATTGTTGCGATAGGAACAACTACAGTCCGCACGCTTGAAACAGCATATGCAAAATTAGGAGAAATAAAGCCATGTAAAGATCATTCTGAATTATTTATCTATCCGCCATATGAATTTAAAGTCGTAAATAAACTTCTTACCAATTTTCATTTACCCAAATCCACATTACTCATGCTTGTAAGTGCACTGGCCGGTAAAGATTTTATCCTTGAAGGATATAAGAAAGCTGTAGAGAATAAATACAGATTTTTCAGCTACGGCGATTGCATGCTGATATTATAAATTTTGACTTTTTAATTTTTATCCTTAAATCAAATGGAGGATACATTTATATTTTAAATTGTGTAGAATATAAATGAACTGGGAGGTAGGTAAACATGTTTTCTGAAATGATTCAGAATTTATTAAACTCGGGAGGCAAAGCTGCTGCTATGCAAAGGGCTACTCAGCTTAATAGCTACGTAAACAATGCTAATCGCAGGGTAAATCCTCAGTATGCAAACAAAAACGCTCTGGATTCAATTTATCCTCCTTCAAGTGATAATGTACAGTCCTTTGAAAAAATATTATCAAAAACGAAGCAGACAAATTTTGGATCTTTGTTATTAAATCCAAGCTCTTTGAATGTTAACGGGAATATATATTCTGACAATGACATTGACACAAGCAATATCACCAATGCAACATTATTAAACGCAATAAAAGAAGTAAATGAAGCAAGAAGAGATTATTCCGTAAATCCAATAAGAGGAGTTAACTCAAACTCAAACTCAAATTCAAACCCAAATAAAGCTCAATTACTTGATATGATAAATAAGGTTTCAAGAGAAAACGGAGTTGATGAAAAACTTGTACAGGCACTCATAAAACAAGAATCCGGATTTAATCCGAATGCAAAATCCAAAGTCGGAGCAATGGGGCTTATGCAACTAATGCCTGCAACGGCGAAATCTCTCGGAGTTTCCGATCCGTATAATCCAACTCAAAATGTACAGGGTGGGGTTAAATATTTAAAATCAATGCTTAATAAATACAACGGTAACATAATTTTAGCATTAGCAGCATACAATGCAGGTCCAGGCGCAGTGGATAAATACTCAGGGGTGCCTCCATACAAAGAAACCCAGAATTATGTAAAAAATGTATTATCAAATTATTTATAAAAAAAAGGCTCTCAGAGAAATGAGAGCCTTTTTTTAGAAATCGATCATCGCATCTTTTAATTTTTGTTCCATAAGAGCTTTATCTGTATACTTTTGATCTATTTGCCCTGCTTTATAAGTCATTTTATTAGAGATATAATTTATTGCCAGCAAAGCAGGAAGAGCAATTAAACCAGCAATTTTTGCTTTTGTCGGAAGTTTTTTAACAAATTTTGCAGCTTTTGTATATAATTTACTATTTTCGCCCAAAAAACGTTTTACTAACTTACCACCAAATCGCAAAACTATATCAGCAGCCTTTCCATAAGCTTTATTTAAAACAGGATATTTTAAAACCCCATAAGTTGCAGCACCGGCGCCAGCAGCAACGGCTGCTGTCTGAGCGGTATAAATCGCTTTATTTTTTGTTTGTTCATATGCACATTTTACTCTGTTAGTAATATCTCCTTTATCATTTGCCACAAGCGGATAGCCACATGGTTTTGCAACCAAATACAAAGAATAATCTGACATAAATAACCTATCTTTCAAAAATTAATACACTAAAACTACCTACATTTATATAAAGATTTTTTTAAGGAGAAATTGACTTATAAAAATAAAAAAGTTTAAAAAACTTAACATTAAAATAATTAAATAATCATTAAGGTATAAATTCATTTGTATTTTTGATTTATAATGGTTTTGTAGAGTAAATGAAAGGAACACATTATGTGGGATTATTCAGAGAAGGTAATGGATCACTACAGACACCCTAGAAATGTGGGAACAATTGAAGATGCAGATGCTGTTGGAACTGCAGGTTCATTAGTTTGCGGCGACCAATTAAAAATATATTTAAAAATAAAAGATAATATCGTTACAGATGCGAAATTTCAAACTTTTGGCTGCGGTTCAGCTGTAGCAAGTTCAAGTATACTAACAGAAATGATTATCGGTAAAACAGTAGACGAAGTCAGAAAAATTACAAATAAAGATATTGCAGATCAGCTTGGCGGACTTCCTCCCGAAAAAATGCATTGTTCTGTTATGGGATATGAAGCACTGGAAGATGCACTAAAAGAATATAAATCCGAAGGTTATATTCCAATGGAAGAAATTCAGAATAAACAAAAAGAAACCATGGTCTGCACATGTTTTCAGGTAACGGATAAAGTTATTATTGATGCGATAAAAACAAACGGATTAAAAACGGTAGAAGAAGTTACAAATTATACAAAAGCCGGCGGTGCTTGCGGCAGATGCAAAGGCGCAATACAAAATATTATTGACAAATATTATAACGAACAAGCGGACTCAAAACCTCAAGAATCATCTCAAAAACTCACGCATACACAATGGGTGATAAAGATTAACAATGTTATAGAATCTCAAATATCTCCGGAACTTGTAAAAGACGGAGGAGATATTGAGCTTGTCGATATTAAAGATAAGGATATTTATGTCAAGCTAAAAGGAATGTGTTCAGGATGCAAAAATTCTACAATCACAATAAAAGCGTTTGTAGAAACAACACTTAAACATGCACTAGGCGAAGATATTAACGTTATAGAGGTTAAATAATGGAAAAATTGATATATTTAGACAATAACGCAACTACAAAAGTAGATGAAAGAGTTCTTGAAGAAATGCTTCCATACTTTAAAGAAGAGTATGCAAATCCTTCAAGTATGTATGATTTTAGCAAAAAATCTTCACACGCAATTAAAGAAGCCCGAGGCAAGGTAAAAGATCTATTACATGCTGAAAATGAAAAAGAAATCATATTTACCTCTTGCGGAACAGAAAGTGCAAACACAGCTATTAGAGGTTACTTAAGCACAGTAAAAAACAAAAAGCACATTATAACAACTAAAATAGAGCATCCGTGCGTTTTGAATGTTTATAAATATCTTGAAAAACAAGGATATAAAGTAGATTATATAGGGGTCAACTCTAACGGAGAATTAGATGTTGAAGAGCTTAGTGAAAAAATTACATCTGAAACAGCACTTGTTTCAGTAATGATGGCAAATAATGAAACCGGAGTACTCAATCCGATAAAAGAAATTTCAGAAATAATAAAGTCAAAAAATAGTGAAACGAAATTCTTTGTAGATGCAGTACAGGGAGCAGGTAAAGTAGCCATTGATGTTCAAGATTTAGGTATAGATATGCTTGGAATATCCGGTCACAAACTTCACGCACCAAAAGGGGTTGGAGCATTATATGTAAATTCAAAAACAATGTTCACTCCTTTAATAATAGGCGGACATCAGGAAAGAGGTAAAAGAGCAGGAACTGAAAACACTCCATATATTGTTGGCTTGGGCAAAGCCTCAGAACTTGCAATTGACAATCTTGATTATGAAATGACAGAAGTAGCAAGATTAAGAGATAAGCTTGAAAGAGGTATAATTCAAAACATTTACAATGCAAGAGTAAATACAGGATTAGCTAAAAGAGTTCCGAACACGACAAATATCGGCTTTGAATATATTGAAGGAGAACTTATCCTTCTACACCTTTCAGACCTTGGTATTTGTGCATCTTCAGGATCTGCTTGTACATCAGGTTCACTAGAGCCAAGCCACGTATTAAGAGCAATGAATGTTCCATTTACCGCAATTCACGGCAGCATACGCTGGAGTTTAAGCAGATTTACAACAGAAGACGAAATTGATTATGTTATTGATAAATTACCTTCAGTAATTGAAGAAATAAGAAGAATATCTCCTTATCAAGAAGAATTGAAAGCTCTTAAGGAAATGAAAACAGTAAAATAGAACTAAGAAAAAAAGACTATAAATTTTTAAATGTAATGCTTTTGTCTTATGACAAAAGCATTTATTTTTATCTTAAATAAATCACAAAATCATATAATTATAATCACTTTATAAAAGGCTTATCCTAAATCAGAGGAGAAACTTTTTATGAAAAAACAAATAATACTAATTATTTTTATTATAATTTTTGGATGTATAAATGTGCAAGCCGCTCAAACAGCGTTAGATAAAATCGAGGAATCTCTGTATGGTTTCACGTATAACAAAGAAAGTGAAGCATCACGTATCAAACGCATTGAAGAAAAAGTTTACGGTAAACACCTTTCCGGCTCAAATCAAAACAGAATAGCAAAACTAAAAAAGGACCTGAATGTTGACCAAATGGGACAAGAAATTAAACCCAAAGAAGACACCTTTATGGAAGATTCCGATTCAATAGTCTATGAAAAAGAACCTGCAGAGGCGGCAAGCATGGACTATCCTATTATCAATGAACTTGAAAAGAAAGTTTTTCAAAAAGAAAATAAAAATCAAAATATAAAGACAAGATTATCAAACCTTGAAAAGAAAACTTTTAACAAAACATACGAAAAAGACGACTTATCAACCCGTGTAGACCGACTAAAAGCTAAAATACAACCTAAGACATTTTTAGCAAACGGAATGCAGCAACAAGAAAATTCCTTCTATACAAAACCGGCGGATAAAATGGCACAAAATTACCATCTGAATCAATATGGAGCCCCTTTTGACTATGATTATTATAACAAAACTCATATCCATAACAAAGATACAGATATCGAAGAACAAAATTATCAGAACACAAAACCACTCAATTTGGCAAAAATTGAAAAGCAACTTTACCATAAAAAATTCGAGCACGAATCTACGTCAAATAGATTAAGCAGAATTGAAGCAACTGTATTTGGGACAAGTTTTCCTGATGATAATGAAAATGAAAGATTACAAAGATTATCAAGCGCTATACAGGCTCAAAAAACATCTAAAAGATACGACAGCAACAAATTCAACCAAAACATGGCTACAGCCTTTCAGATTGGAACACTTATACTGATGGTACTTGCCTGTATATTATAATTATTCTCCGCTTTCAACTTTTTCCGTCTGCTTATCAGATTCTTTAGACTGAACTTGAGAACTCTGCTCTGCATTATCTTTAGAAGTTTGTTCAGACTTTGACGCAGGTTCAACTTTTTTATTCGCATTTGATGCTGCATTCAAAAGCAATTTTGAAAGGCTTGATGCACTTTGCCCTGCATTTTGCTTGATATTAACAATATCAGTCTTAGTCTGTTCAAAAACTTTTTTCTCTTTTTCAATATTTTGCTTGTGATATTCAACTGCTTTTTCAATATTTTTCTGAGTATTTTGAACTTTAGACTTTGTATCCTGAATTCTTTTATTAATGTTTTCTTCTACGGCTTTTTTAGCATCCTGCAAATCCTTTTTCAAATTCATCTGAGTAGTATCACACTTTGAAAGCCACATAAAACTTTTGACAGAAGAAGCCTTTTCAACAGACCCGCTAAACAAAACTCTAAAATCTTTGTACTCTTTACTTCCCGTAGATAAGGCAGGAATCAAAGAGATATTTTCCTTTGACGGGTCAGAAGTTATCATAGTTATAAATTTTATAGTATTTGTACCCAACCCAGGAATGTATGATAACAATTTTTCGACTGATAACTGCCCCAATATCCCAAGATAAGATACAATCTTAGAATCTAATCTTCCTAAAATTTTTAAACTTGCGGTATTTGGTAAAATATAATATTTCCCGCTGACATGATAAGACATTAATGGCCCAATAACTTTTATACCGGAAATATTAGCTTCTCCGCCGTAAAAAGTCATTTTACCACTTATCGAATCAAACTTGTCTGTTTGCTGAATTGCAGAAACAGTAGACATTGCAGAAATAGCTGACTTTAATAAAGAATTTGAAGTTATATTTTGAGCTGCCACGATATTTTCAAGCTTACCTATACTCACAAATCTGCCGTTCTTGATATCAAAATCAAAATTACCCTTCATTGTTTTTATTATGTCTTTATCTGTTAGCCCTGATGCAGTTATATTTGTATTAAAATCCATTAATCCTGTTAAAGCTTTTGGAATACCAACAACAGCATATACCGCATCCGTTGAATTTAACCCGCTACCAGTTAAATTCAAGCCTAAGGTAAATGAAGGTATATTATATGAAAATTTTCCGTTAACTTTACCCGCAAAAGCTGAGCCTGAAATATTCTCCAGATAAAAATTAGTATAATTAAGCAAAGAAAATTTTGAGGATAATTTCGTTGCGACCAGACCGCCGAATTTAAACTTATCAGCTGTCGCATCACCACTTATACCATGTCCGTTAAGCTTTGCAACGAGATTACTTACAGAAAAATCCATATCTTTTACAGACAAATCGGCAATATTGACGTTTCCGCCCATTTTTAAATTTTCAACAGTTCCTCCTAAAATCAATCTACCGTCTGCTGTTATATTAGAATTTTTTAACCCCCAAATCGGAAACGAAACCTTTTGGGGAACAACAAAACTTATATTTAATTTAGGATTAGAAAAATTACTTATATCACCTTCAAATGAAGCAATTTTTGATTCCCCTGCATAAATTCCTGAATTATACAATTTCGCCTTGTTACCTGAAATTTTAATATCCGTATGAATTTTTGTTTGTTTATTTTTTAACAAATTCACATCCGCAAACTGTATATAATTTGATGAATCTGCAACCAAATTAAAACAAATATCTTGATTTTTTTGATTGCCTGTTGCAGTAACATTAATAGGCATAGTCCCTTTATAAGGAAAAAACACCCTTATATCTTTAGGAATAAACGCAACAACATCTGCAGATGCAAGATTTCCTTTTGCAGAAATATTCATATTTAAATTCTGTGTCAAATAATCTTTTACAAAACCTTTCACTTCAATACGAGACTTATTTAACAGTACATATGAATTTATGATATTTATATCCTTGTTATCCATTACAACACTTGCACTAGGCACAGAAATAACTGCACCGTCCATATCGGCAGTAAGCTTATTTATACTTATATCTCCACTTACAAAATCCTTTTTAAGAAGCACCTTTATAATAGAGTTTGCTAATTCTAACTTCATTTTTGCGGGTTTATTATAAATATTTATATTATCAACAGACAACAAAATATCCGGAGTTATTTCTTTTAGAGCACCTTTTATTTTTGCATCAAGAGTTATTGTTCCGGAATTTACATTATAATCATTTAAAATTGAGATCTGACCAAATGTTGCCAACAAACCCTTTAATGACAGTTTGTCTCCGGTCAGTTTTAAATCCGCAATAGCCTTATCACTTATATTTCCAACAAGTTTTAGAGGATGTCCCATAACCAATAAATATAAATTTTTAATATTTATATTATTATTATTTAAATTTATATCCGCATTTATGTCATTTACAGACACATTATATTTACCATATAGAATACTCGAAGGTTTAATTTTCAAATATCCGGAAGAAAAAACTTTCTTAAAATCAGATTTCAGAGATAAATCCGCATCTATACCACCTGTTGCGCAAATCGTCTTTAAATCATCGATTCCAACACTCTGCGCAATACTATCTGCAAGCCTTATTAAATTATTAAATTGAGCATTAGACTTTAATTTCAAGTCAATAATATTTGAAGAATAAATACCGTTTACAGATGTTTTTTCTCTTCTATCATACGAAGAATACAGCTCGGAAAGAATTTCAGTTTTATTACCTTTAAAGATCAATTTCACACTACTTGCAGGCAAAGATTTTCCATTAACCCCCACACTAAAATTATCTAAAGCTAAATATCCGCTTTGATTTGGATGTTTTAGCGTACCGGAAGTCTTTATATCAGCATTAAGGTCAACTCTTAATTTATTCTTTTTTATTGTCTGTAAAATATTAAAAACATCTATAGATTTTTGAGGTATAGATTTTGCAACTACATTGTCATTGTCAGAAGAAATTTCTTTAGGAAAAATCAAATCATCTAAACTAACAGATGGCATTATCCTATTGAATACTTTTATATTATATTGAGACAAAAGCCACTGATCTAAAATAATTTTTCCTTTTGTAGAAACTTTAACTTTTTTATCCAGAATAAAATCACTGATCCTGAAATCTTCACCCTCTGCATAATATGATTTTGATGAATTTATCAGAGATATTTTATATTCTTTTACAGATATTAAAGGTAATTTGTTAGACAACTTTAAACCATAAGGCAAAGATGCCATATATTCTTGTTCTTTTTCCTTTTTGGGAAAACTATCTAAAATTTTGAGAGAACCATCATTTTCAACATCTAAAGATACACTCAAATTATTTGCTTTTATTTCACCTAACTCAACATTTTTAAATAATAACGGAAATAACTTTAATGTAATAAGCATATTATCAGAATTTAAAATTTTTTGATTATCGGCAGTTACTACAACTTTTTTAGCTTTAACCCCGACATGAAATCTTGGAGTTGTCGCAAGACTAAGCCCTTCGATTTTTGCTGACAACCCTGTATTTTCCTTTATCATCTGCTCTATCTCAGAAACATTACTATTAACAAAACCATCTGTTATAACAGGCAAAATTAAAAATAACAGATATAGAAAAGCTGTAAAAATTCCAAAACCTGAAATAAATTTTATAAGTAGACCTTCTTTTATATTTTTCATATCTCCTAACCTCTTTACATATTATTGTATCATAATAAACAAAATAAAGCCCTCTCATATGAGAGGGTTTTAACTTTATTAAGCAATTTTTCTTCTCTTTGACATTGAACCTCCGCCTCTAGTACTTGTTTTGAAGGTCTTTTTAGCTGCTGCTGTTTTTGGAGAAGATACAGAGCTTCCACCACCGGATTCAGCAGTTCTTGCTGATTCTGCAAGAGTAGCAAGAGCCTCTCCGCCTTCTGCAATTGTATCCATGTCTTTAAAGAATTTTTCATTTGCTTTATTCCATTTATCAGCTTCACCTTTAGCTTCATTTGCAAGATCTTTTGCATCATCTGCTTCATATTTTGCTTCTTGAAGTTCTTTTGAGCCAGATTGAATATTTCCACTTTTATCTTTGAAGCTTTCAAATTTTCCTGTTTTTTCATCTTTAACTGCAGTAAGACCTTCTTTTTGCGCTTTTACTTCAACCTTTTTATCATTAAGTTTTGAAGTGGCTTGTTTAACTTCTGCATCAACATTTTTAAATCCGCCTTGGATTTCTTTCATACCTTTCATCGCTCCTGCACCAGAAGAAACAGCTTTGCCTGCAGAAGATAATGCACCCATTATATCACCTTTTGCAACATATACCGCAGTTTTTGTAATATTTGCTGCACATTGACCAAATTTACCGACTGTTTCTGCTGTTATACCAACTTTTTTAACAACGCCGCCTGCAGTAATTAAAGCCTGACCACCAACGATCATTGCAGAACCTGCTGCGATCATTCCTGAGCCGACCTTTTGTGCAACTTGACCAACTTTTACTACTGTTGTTGAAATCTGGTCGACTTTTTCTGCGACATTTAAAACTTTATCAGAAGCTGATTGGTGCTCTTGAACCTTTTGAGTATTTGCAGCTGCTTGAGTTGAATAGCTTTGTGATACACTATTCATTGTTGCTATTTGAACACCTGTTGAAGTAGATAACTTGTTGATATTTTTTGTTGCAGTTTTCATTACTTTAGAATTACTATTTGCAACTTTAGCATCTTTTTTCATCTGCTTTTGCATCTTAGCAACTTTTTTATTAAGAGCTACAACTTTTTTTGAAGCTTGTTCTACTTTTGAAGGACCTTGCTGTTGTTGATCTTCTTGAGGCTGTTCAGACTTTTGAGTCCCGTCAGATTTTTGAGTTTCTTCTTGAGCCTGAGCTTTTTCTTCCTGTCTTTGTTCTGCCTCAACAGCTTCTGCTTCATCTTGTTTTTGAGCATCTTCAATTTCTTTGGCTGCATTTGCTTGCTCTTTTTCTATTTGCTTGGTCATTCTATCAATATTTTTTGTGATAGTTTTGTTTTGTTTACTTAATTTTTGTGCTTTTGATGCCTCTGCTCTCATTAGATCTTGATTGGATTTTACAGTATTTGAACCTTTTTCCATATCTGCATTAAATTTATCATCATCAGCTTTCATTTTTGAATCTAAAGCTTGCATTTCAGCAGAAGAAGCATTCATTTGATCTGTTCCTTGTTGTGCTTGTTCTGCACCGGCACCTGCAGATGAAATACCACTTTCAGCATTAGCTTCTGCTAAATCTCCTTGAGCTTCCCAAGATTCTGGCTGATTTTGATTTGCTCCAATTTGGAAATCTGAATCCGTTCCACCAACATTTTCGTTTGCAGTGCCTTGATTTTCTGCTCTTCTCTGCTCTTCATGATTAACTTTGTTTATTTTAGATTTGATACTATTTTCCAAAGATCTAGGGATATTGCTGTTTTTAATTTCTATCAATTCACTTTTAATATTTTTTAAATCTGTATCAGATACAGAACCTAAATTATCAAAATCTATATTGCTTATATCAATATTTTTACCATTGTCATTTGTATTACTATTTGAAATGTTTGATACCGAATTAGAAACATTTACATTTGCAGTATTATTTACAATTCCTGCCCTTTGAGGAGCTCTAGTACTAGCCAAAGCAGAAACAGCTTGATTACCTTTTGCAAAGATAGAACCGTTCATTGACATTCTAGGATCAGCATTAGCTGCTCCAGCACGTCTTGCTTGACCGCCTTTGCGCATCTTCAATAATTGTTGAATATTCGTGCTTTGACCTAATCCGTCAATACCCATTTCTAAAGCTCTCTTATTTTGTACTCTCTTTTCTATATAAAAAATTTAGAAATGAACCGATTTCACAACTTATTGATTTGTTTACAATTCGTTACAAAAAAAAATACAAAAAAAAGAGAGATATTTTTTATCTCTCTTTTTTATATTTTTTTGATTAAATTAAATCTTTCTTTTTCCGCCATTTAACCAAGGAGCAGATTCCAAATCATCAATATTGTACTTTAATATGTAATCGTTGCCTTTCCCCGGCTTATAAACTTGAGAATTTTTTTGAGCATATGTATCAGGTTTTCTTTGAGAAACTGACGGCTTGTTATAATATGGGTTTTCGTAATTTACCTTTTGTTCATCCGCAAGAACAACCATTTGACTCAAAACCATCATTGCTGAAATTAAAACAATTTTTTTCATTACTTTTCTCCTAATTCATTTTATATACTAGTATTCTAACATAGAAACTATTTTTCCGCAATTAGATAATTTTTCTCTGCCTTTTAGATCTTTTAATTCAATCAAAAAAGCAACACCAACAAGATTACCTCCAACCCTTTTTACAAGATTACATGCTGCAACTGCAGTCCCTCCTGTTGCAAGTAAATCGTCAACAATAAGGACATTTGCACCTTTTTCAATAGCATCTGTATGAATCTCTATTGTATCTTTACCATATTCTAAGCCGTAAGACTCCGAAATTGTTTGAGCCGGCAACTTATTTGGCTTTCTGATAGGAATAAAACCACAACCCAACTTATAAGCCATTGGCATACCAAAAATAAAACCTCGACTCTCAATTCCTGCAATATAATCTATTTTAAAATCTTTATATTGATCACAAAGATAGTCAATCATAAATTGCATGATTTTACCATCTTTTATTCCTGTAGTTATATCCCTGAAAATAATCCCTTCTTTAGGAAAATTTGGGACTGCCCTTATTTTTGCTTTTACATCTTCAATTGATAATGTCATTGTCATATACTTTCTCCTGATCTATTTTTGTAAAATTCTTTTTAATTCTTCTTTCGCTTTACGAATCTTTTCTTTTGCTCTCTGAATTGCATGTTCACGTCGAACCAAACCATGAGCTGTTTTTCCCCACTTCATATCTTTCTTCATAAAGAGAATCTTTGTTCCTATAAAAAGTACCAAAGGGAACCATATCAATAATAAATACGCTGATGTAATCACAGCCTGAGTGAAGGCATCAACCCGATTCATATTATCATATTTCCTTAGTGCATACCTACAAGACAACATAAAACCTGCACCAATAATACAGCCCATAATTACAGAAGACATCAATGTATTAACAGGAGCATCCTTTATAAATATCTTCAAGATTAAAATTATAAGTTCTATAATAAACCACGCAGGCATTATAAACTCGGAAATATACGCTATTGTATCCAATCTAACTCTTAGAGACATTTTTTTTGAAGTCATGATATCCCAGAAATATTCTAAATATCTCCTTATAGTCCCTTCAAGCCATCTCCTTCTTTGGCGGTATAACGGGGATAAATAAACTATACCTTCTTCATAAACAACCGTATCTTTACAAAATCTTATATCCCACCCTTTTATATGTAATCTTGTTGACATGTCCAAATCATCGGTAATAGTAAAATCATTCCATCCGCCAATATCATCAAGCGCCGCTCTTTTTATCAATTCACCATTGCCTCGAAGTTCAACAGCGCCTTTTACAGCATCTCTTGTAACTTGGCACGATGTATCAATGGTCATTTCGTTATTTTGGCATTTTGTAAGAAGGTTAATATCTTTATTTTTTATTACTTTTCTTGCTTGAACAGCACCAACATCTTTGGGTTGAAGCTCATAAACCATGTTTGTCAGAAAATCCGCATCCATCTGAGCATCTGCGTCAAAAACCAAAATTGCTTCACCTTTTGCTATTTTTAAAGCATCGTTTAACACGGCAGATTTTCCTGGGAACGCATCGTTTGGACGAATCAGAGTTTTTAGTCTGCCTCCGTACATAGGTTCGAGTTGAGTAATTACTTGTGCGGTGTTATCTGAACTTCTGTCATCTATAACAATTACCTCAAAATGGGGATAATTCATATTGAAAACTCTTGCAATTGTGTCAGAAATAACGGAATCTTCATTATGCGCAGGTATCATAACAGAAATAAATGGCTTATAGTTTTCATCTTTTTCAATTGGCTTATTTTGGGTTTTTCTGGCTTTTACCTTTGTGGCAACTGAAGCAGAAACAAAGTATAAGCCCATCAGACAAACAAGGATCGCCAAGCCCCAATCTGTATAATTTTGGAACACATAAATAAATGTTGTAAGTCCAAATATGATAATAAATAATAAAATTCGTTCTTTCATGCTATCAATTCCAGTAACATTTTAGCAAAAATATTCCTTTAAATAAAATGAATATAAATATATTGTTACAAGAAATAGTGAAATTTTAAGAACCGATATTTTGCTTTAATATCAAGGGAAAAGAGGTTATTACCACAAAGATTTGTTAATATTACTTAAAATACTTGCATTTAGTAAAATTTTTGATATATTAGTTGAGTACACTTAAGAAAAGGAGTTTTATTATGAACAAAGAAGAATTAGTACAAGAAATTTCAAAAAAAGCTGGCGTAACTCAAAAAGAAGCTACTGAAGTATTAGGTTCATTAATCGATACTATTCAAAAAACAGTTGCTAAAGGTAAAAAAGTTACATTAGTTGGTTTCGGTACTTTTGAACCTCGTAAAAGAGCTGCTAGAATCGGCAGAAACCCTCAAACTGGTAAGGAATTAAAAATCCCTGCTAAAACAGTTCCTGCTTTCTCAGCTGGT
>CACXDL010000008.1 GCA_902766395.1 uncultured bacterium | reverse complement strand
GGGAGATGTCGTTGTTTTAGATAACAGCAATATAGAAAAATTAAAATTAAATATAAAAGATAATGACTTAGAAATTAAAATAAAACCAAACATGGATCTTGTCATTGCTCAAGTAAACGAAAATACAAATATTGAAGGAGATAATAATATGGCTGACACTCATAATCTGTGGGACAGTATAGAAGTTGATATGGATGCAGAATTTGATTCTGTAAAAATAACTCTTGGGGAACTGAAAAACATTGAAGAGGGACTTGTAGTAGATTTAGCTTCTTTATATAAAAACAACGTTACTCTTAAAGTTGAAGGTAAACCTGTTGCAGAAGGCTCTTTAGTAATAGTAAATGACAGATACGGCGTAAAAATAAAAAATGTAATTGCCGGAGAAAACGCAGGAGCACAGGCATTACATGAAGACGATAATGAAATGAACCCGGAAAAATCTCCTGTAAATGAAGAATATAATGAATCTGGCGGCGAGGAAGAAGAATATAACGAAGAAGAATACAATGAAGAAGAGGGGGAAGGAATGGAAGAATCTTCTGAATCCGAAGAAGGAGAAGAAGATTTCGATTACAGCGACTTTGAACTGGAAGATGAAAACTTATAATTCAAATTAGGTAAGGAGTAGATTATGGGTAGTTATGTTATGAATTTTGCAGTTTATACTCTCGCAATGACGGGATTAATCTTTTTCGCCTTATATATTTACAAAAAAGTTATGGCTGGAGGATTTTGTACAAAAACTTCCAAAGACTTGAGCATTGAAGAAACTTTAAATATAAATCCCCGAAAAACTCTGATGATAGTCAAAGCAGGGGACGAAAGATTTTTAATTGCATCTGATGTTGATAAAACTTCACTCATAGCAAAACTCGAAAATGATAATAAGGAAAATATAGTTGAAATCAATACTCTCAAAAGAAATCTTGAACAAAAACCTGAGCTTCCGGACATTAAAACTCCAAAAAATATGGGCAAAGAGATTGAACTCCAAGTCGTAAAAGCGAAAAGAAAATTTAATTCTGAGACTACACAAAACTCAATTAAAGATTTAGCAAAAAAAATAAATGAACTATAAGGAAAGATAAATAATGGATCAATTACAAATATTAAATCCTGTATTGCAAATATTACTGGTAATGACTGTATTTTCGCTGTTACCTTTTATGTTTTGCGCGATGACAAGCTTTTTAAGATTTGTTATTGTCTTTTCAATGCTGAAGACAGCAATGGGTACACAACAAGTTCCTCCTGCAATGGTTATAATAGGTTTGGCAATTATTTTAACTTTTTATACAATGGGGTCAACATTCCAAAAAATGTATGACATGGGCTCAGTGCCATACCAAACGACACATGATATTTCAAAAGCTCTTGTAGAAGGAGCAAAACCATTAAAAGAATTTATGCTTAAACAAACCAGAGAAGGGGATTTGGAATTTTTTGTAGAAATGGCACACAAAACAAGACCAAAATCTCCGGATGACCTTTCTATATGGGAAGTTGCACCTGCATATATTATTAGTGAATTGAAAACATCCTTTGAAATCAGTTTTATAATATTTGTACCATTTATCATATTAGATTTGGTTGTTGCAAATATATTACTGGCACTGGGTATGTTTATGTTATCACCTACAATTATTTCCATGCCGTTCAAACTGCTTATATTTATTGCTGTTGACGGTTGGGCATTAATTGTACAAGGGCTTGTTGCAAGCTACAATTAAAAGGATAGAATCAATGCTTGAAGTTTTATTAGAATATATGGCTAAAGGATTTTTGATAATGCTGGCAATCTCAATGCCTTGTGTTTTAGTAGCTGCCGGTATCGGCTTGGTTGTAGGTAT
Source organism: uncultured bacterium (assembly GCA_902766395.1). Taxonomy (GTDB): domain Bacteria; phylum Cyanobacteriota; class Vampirovibrionia; order Gastranaerophilales; family Gastranaerophilaceae; genus Zag111. The sequence continues at coordinate 11,065 of CACXDL010000008.1, read as the reverse complement.
TTTACAGGCAGTAACTCAGGTTCAGGAACAAACAATTGCAGCAGCTCCAAAAATTCTCGGAGTTTTTCTGGTAATCATAATTGGGGGAATGGGTTTTATAAAACTTTTAACAAACTTATTCCAGGAAGGGGTAGTTTTGGCATTTAACACCGTTCCCAAAAGTGACACTTATGTATTGGATTCGAATTATCATAAATATACGGTCCCTTTTGCAACTGAAATGCAAGATAGGTTTAAAGATCCGGATACTTTAGAATATATAATGAAACACCCTGGAAAAGTTCCGTATATTGACAAATATAAAAGAGAGAAATACACTCCGGCTCAAAAAACACCTATGCCAAAGCCTGATATTATAGAAACGAAGAAGATTATGGGAAGATAAAATGGACCAATTATACGCTGAAATCCTGAAAATTTTCCCGATGATTGGGACTTACTTTATGGCAGGAGCCTTAGTTTTTGCCAGGATTTTGGGATTTTTCCGTTTTGCTCCGATCTTTTGCAGGAAAGAAATTCCGGGGATGGTTAAATTAGCAATGGCGTTATTGGTTACTATAATGATGGTACCTTTGGTTTCTCCCGAAAAAATGGCATCTTATAACGATTCATTTATGTTGTCCTTGCTGCTTAACATTGCTGTCGGAGCAATGATTGGTTATATGGCAAGGCTTATACTAATTGCTATTGACTGCGGAGCAGAAATGATTAACATGCAAATGGGTTTGAGCTCTGCAACAACATTAGATCCTACAAGCTCAGGACAAGTCTCAATTTTAACAAATATTATCTCTCTTATGGGGATACTTATATTTATTAACCTTGGAGGAGTATATTGGTTATTTAAAGCTCTTTTGAGAAGTTTTGAAATTTTCCCTCTATTTTCTGTGCACATACCATTAATGAAAATCGCCAATATGAGTTTACTTATAAAGCTATCTTCCAACACATTATTTATGGGATTGCAAATCGCATCACCTATATTACTTGCAACACTAGCTCAAGATATTATTTTGGGAGTAATCTCGAGAACTGCCCCTCAGGTTAACGTATTTCAATTAAGTTTCTTATTTAAACCGGTTCTGGGTGCGGCTATTATGGTTTGGATACTGCCTATGTTTATGAATGTAATTGAACAATACTTCTTGAGTTTTGCCAATATCATTTAATTTTGATTTTACAAACAATTCTATGCGTGATAAACTATTTGTATGTTTACGGGATTAATAGAAGAAACAGGATATGTAAAATCATTAGTAAAAAATACTAATGGTGCAACTTTGGTTATTACTTGCAAACTAATCCTTGGTGATATTAAAATTGGAGACAGCATTTGTGTAAATGGTGTTTGTGAAACAGTAACCAATATTTTTTCTGACGGATTTGAGGTTAGAATAAGTGATGAAACATTAGGTGTTACGAATCTTGGGAATTTAAAAAATGGAGATATTCTTAATCTCGAAAGAGCGTTGACTCTTAATTCAAGATTAGGCGGGCATATCGTTTCCGGTCATATTGATTGTGTCGGAAAACTTACAAATATTGAAAAACTTTCAGATTTTTATAATTTAACTTTTGAAATCCCTGAAAATTATTCTAAATACATCGTTTACAAAGGTTCTGTTGCAATTAGTGGTATAAGCCTTACAATTGCGAAAACTACAGATAACATATTTAAAGTTGCAATAATCCCGCACACATATCAAAATACAAATTTGAAAAACACAAAAATCGGAGATTTTGTAAATATTGAAACGGATATATTAGGTAAGTATGTTGAAAAAATGCTATCAGCAAATGATAATAAAGAAGAAAATACTATAAGTATTGATTTTTTGAAAGAGAATGGATTTGTGTAATTATGGGAAAAGATAATTTTCAATTTGACAGTGTAGAAGAAGCTATAAAAGATTTTAACGCAGGAATACCTGTTGTAGTAGCAGACGACGAAGACAGAGAAAATGAAGGAGATGTAATAATTTCAGCTCAGATGGTTACCCCTGAAAAGATAAATTTTTTAGCATCAGAAGTAAAGGGACTTATCTGTCTTGCGATGTCAAATGAAATAGCAAAAAAATTAGACCTTCATCAAATGGTTGAACAAAATACCGAAGGTATGAAAACGGCTTTTACGGTTAGTATAGATGCAGATGAAAAGTATGGAGTAACTACAGGTATTTCGGCTTTTGACAGAGCAAAAACAGTAGAAGTTGCAATAGCACCTGATGCTCAACCATCTGATTTAAGACGCCCGGGGCATATGTTTCCGTGTGTAGCTCGTCAGGGAGGTGTTCTTGAAAGAACAGGGCATACTGAAGCCGTTGTGGACCTTGCCAGAATATGCGGTCACAGAGAAGCAGGAGTTATGTGCGAAGTTATGGCACCTGATGGCCACATGGCAAGAAGAGACTATTTAAGAGAATTTGCAAATAAACACGGCTTTAAATTTATTTCTGTTGCAGAACTTATAGCATACAGATTAAAATCAGAAAAATTAGTCACCAGAGAAGCACAGGTTAAACTTCCGACAAAATACGGCGAATTTGAACTCATTGGATATAAAAATCACATTAACGGACACGAACACGTTGCTTTAGTAAAAGATGACGGATCTGATAAAATTCCTGCTGTTAGGGTACACAGTATGTGTTTAACAGGGGATATTTTTCATAGTTTAAAATGCGATTGTAATTCGCAATTGCACAATGCTTTAAGATATATTGATCAATATGGTAAAGGTGCTGTTGTCTATTTAACAGATCACGAGGGTCGAGGGATTGGATTATGCAATAAAATCAAAGCTTATAAATTACAAGATGAAGGCCAAGATACAATTCAGGCAAATATTTCATTAGGCTTTAAATCTGATTTGAGAGATTACGGCACGGGAGCACAAATTTTAGTGGATTTGGGATATACAGAATTTAATCTGATTACAAACAATCCTAAAAAAATCATAGGTCTGGAGGGTTACGGACTGAAAGTAAATGATATAATAAAAGTATCTTCAGAAGTAACAGAATTTAACAAAAGATACTTGGAGACCAAAAAAGAGAAAATGCACCACTTTTTATAAGGAGAAAATGATGTATAATACAAAACTTTTAACGGTTGAAGATTATGAAAACTTTCAGGAATTGTATGATGATTTTTGTTCAAAAGCAAAGATAGAATATGATTTTGAGCTTGCTCCGATTGATTATGATGGTTTTTTGGATTCAGTAGAAAAAGGTTTGATAGAATGTATTATTCTGTATGATAACCATGTTGCTTCCGGCTTTTTGGTATATACAACAGCCATCTCGGAAGCAATCGAACTTAACATTATACATTGTTTGACAAAAGATAACTATATTGAATATGCAAGAGAACTTTTAAAAAAATTTATGGATTTGACTTTTGCTATTAGAAAGAAAAAAATTGTATGCTACCCAATGTTGGGAGATCAAAAATCCCTTATTGGAGTAATCGTTAAAAATGGATTCCAATTTATAGGAACAGAAGTTTTACGCTTTATGTTTCACGGAACTGATTCAAAAGATTTGTTTTCAAGAGCAAGAGTCGTAGAACTGCCACAAGGATATGAAGTCGTAAAATGGAGCAGTATATATTTCGAGGATGCCGTAAAGATTATTCAGGAATCATTTAACAACTCTTCTGATGCTCTATTTGACCCGAGGTTTAAATCACTTGCCGGATGCAGAGATATTATTACTAAGGTTGTTAAAGATGTATATGCAGAATTTTTACCGGATGCAACAAGTGTATTACTTTATGAGGGTAAGCCTGTAGGTTTTGCATTTATGAATATTACTAACGGATCTATCGTAAATATTCCTCTCGTAGGTATACAAGAAGAGCATCAGGGCAAAGGTTTGTCTACCATTATGCTTAAACACTCTATAGACGCAATTATAAATAATCCTAATATTTCTGAAATAAATACAACTACAGAATCTGATAATCTGCAAGCCTTGAGATTGTATAAAAATTTAGGATTTAAAGAGGATTACAATTACCCACAGGCATATCTTCCAGTTAGCGCATAAAAGTAAAATATAAAACTGGACATTTACAAAAAAATCATTTAAATTAAACATATGTCAGGAATTAATATCAAAAATTTTCTAAATGGTTTTGTTAATCGGCAAATGCAAAGCGGGGTTGCGAATTTTAACGTTCAAAAGCAGGCTCCAAAACCTGCTGTTCAAGCACAAGCAGCTCAACCCGCGCCGCAAATAAAATCGCCCGTTCCTGAAATCCAGACTCCTCAAAATATGCAGATGAATACTCTTAAAAGTATTGATCGGGCAATTTACGCGAAGGATTTAATGGGAGTGCCTAAAAATCTTAATGAATTTGTATATATGCTGCAAAGAGGAATGACACAACAACAATTTAACAGAATGTTCTCTGCCCAACTTTTGTCACAGAAAAATTCATTATCACAACTTCAGGCTCAAATCCTTGCTCAATTGCAAGGGGTTAATTTAAAAAGTATGCAGGAGCTTGTAAACAAACAAATGGCAACTCAATTGCAATCTTCTCTTAAAAATCTTGATATCCTTTCTAATGGAATGATAAATCTTAATAGTATTGCCCAAATGATTCAGACAAATGGAAAAGAGGCTCTGACAAAACTTATTATGTCTATGACAGAAGCATCAAAAATGGGTATTACTGACTTAACACAAATGAAAGATATGGCAAAACTGATAAACGCAAGCATATCTGTCGCAGCAGAAAGAGAACCGACAAAAACACTCAAATTACTGCTTATGCTATATCTTCCATGGCTTCCATTGAAAGAAGGAGTAGATTTTGATCTTGAAGTTACACAAGGATCAGACGGACATTCCGAAAGTGACAGTATACTTACTGTTACCATAACCACTATTAATTACGGGACTGTTGTTGCAACATTGATTCTTGAAACATCTAATTCCGTTCAAATAATGATAGAATGTTCTCCGGATTTTCCTAAAGAGGAATTAAACACAAGGCTGGAAATAGACAAAAAACACTACTCAATGAATACTCTAACAACATATGACGTAAAAAAAGACTTGGGACCAAAACAACAAAGAGCGCAAGCAAATGTCAACATGTCACAAACAACAGAAATTAATCCGTATCTGTTATTAAGTGCTCATTCAATTATTCGTCATGTTATTGATATTGATAACAACACTTCTCTTGGAATAACAACTCATCAGGATTTTTAATTTGACAATAAAATTCTATATACGCTCCCCTTTATCGTTGAAGTAAAGAATACCATTTTTTGAATGTAATACATAATATCTTGTACCATTTTTATCGACTTCTAATGATGGAAGCTGAATAGTGCTAAAACCGTTTTCTCCGGTTTGCAGCTTACCATTAACAAAATTTCCACCATTAACTTCATCACTTACAAAAGCTTTATACAAATCTGTTTCTCTCAGCAACGCCAGAGCTTCGTCATTACTTTTATTTTGGTATATGCCGACTTTATCACAGTTGTTACCAAGTATTTTTTTTAAAATTGAATCTGCGGCATCATCATTATATTTAGGATTCATCATATTACCGGCTTTCAATTGAACATCCAGTCTGCTTGGAACACCATCATTAAGTGTTTCATTAGCATAGCTGTCAACTTCAGTTCTGTAAAAGTTTGAATTTAATTTGGCCTTCACAGGTTTTCCGTTTACAAAAACTGTACCGAGATTCAATTGCTTTTCATCATATCTTTCAGGAATCGCAAATTCACAATTATTGTCAGGAGCAGACTGTACTTCAGCGCCGGCTTTATCAATATCCGGTTGAGTATTGTTTTCTTCAGATGCATCAGAGATTATTGTTCCATTAATAAATTCAGCTTTTTTACCTGTTGAATCAAAATATAATTTTTCATTTCCACTATGCAAGACAAAATATGTATTCCCATTAGCATCTTTTCCGACAGTAGGAATTTCAATTTCGTTGCCGGAATAAGAATCTACTATAAGATTACCATTTTCATCAAAATTATTGGCATTTACTTTATCACTAATCATAGCTTTATATAGATCGGTGCTTTCAACGCTTTCCTGTTGCGTTTGGACTCTTTTACGCCCATCAGTATCTATAATTTGACTCTTATTATCAAGATGGTTTGCTACAACTTTATTTAATATACTATATGCGCTTAAGTCGTCCTTATTTGCTTCTTTACCTCCTTGGAGTGTAATTACCACTTTATCCCCTGGATTGCCAAGCTTATCAAGTCTTTGGTTTGCGAAGAAATTAGACTTAAATTCACCTTCAACTTTTTGTCCGTTTACAGTAATCTCTCCGACATTTAGTTTTTTCGGGTCGTAATCTTCTCTTTGTATAAATGGTTTAGCACTTGAAATTACCAGCTTATCCCCCGGAATTATTAAGTCCGGATTAACAAGCTGAGGATTAAGCTTTAAGAGAGCTTTTACTGTAGTTTTATTAGTTTTTGCAATTTTTGTGAGATTATCATTTTTTTTAATAAGATATGTTTTAGCATCCACACTATCAACCACGAATTTTCTCCTATAATTCTAGTACATGATATTATACGGTATAACTTATAAAAACTTTAAATTATTTTAAAAAATTATTACATCACAACTTTTGCTTTTAATAATTGCATAAAAATAGCATTATTTAGGTTGGGTAAAACCCAATAAAACCTACAGTTTGTGAATACGCGACCGGCGTAAGTAAATAATGAGTAAGTATGAGTAAATCGGTTTTGGGTGTAAAATGACAGATGGTATGGTTTTGATAGACAGATAGTTTGCACTTTTTGGTAAAGTTGGATTATAACAATTTTCAAAAACTCTGTTGAAATTAGGCAATTTCTGTGAACAATAATACTTTATATAATCACAGGGGAAATAAGGCAAAATTCTATAATGGGATTACAGAAAGTTGCATTAAATTTTATGGTTGAACGTGGCGAAAAACTCGCCAGAAGTTTGCTATGCACTAAGCCGCAAAAAATAGCAAATACAATTGGCTTGAAATATGAGCCATTAAAGACGGATGCAGTTAATTTTAAAACGGTTATTAAGAGTGGAGTAGCTAGTAAAAGTATTAAAAGAGTAACTTCAAACGAAATCATTGAAAATGTAACTGTTGATGGTGCAGAAACTAGAAAAACTATAATGAAATGGATAGAAGATATGATTTCGGGTAAAAGTAGTATATCTCCTGAAAATAAAATTCCATCATTACAAAGTAACTTTACGAGCTTAAAAGGTGCTCGTAAATATGCAAAAGGACGAGCTGTCAGTGCATTGCATTCGGATGAACCTTACGAACATATGGTTATTATTGATAAAAAATCTCATAAAATATTTGGAGAATATAAGGGCGATGAACATCAAGTTAGTGCAGGATTTGATCAATTACATTTTCCAAAAAGTTGTTCAGTTATTCATGACCACCCTGCATCGCATAAGTGTGGTAATAAATCGCTATCTACTCCAATCAGTTTTGATGATTTTGAATATATGTACAGACATTGTGATGATATTATAGCCTTTAATAAGAATGGAGAATTCTCACTTTTAATGAAAACTCCTAAATTTAAGCCTATTGATAAAAAACAAATGGCTTTATATGAAGCAGAGCATGTATTTTACATGTATCCCGAAATTTTGGGCGCTCTCACAGATAGATTACCAAAAGAATTCCACGGTATCACAACTATTAAACAGTTAGCTGCTAAAATTAAAGAACTCAAATCAACAGGTAAATACAGCACTGAAAAATTACAATCTAAATATAAAGCAGTAGTAAAAGAATTCCAGCAAAAAATACAGAAAATAAAATCAGAAAATGAATTTGATATCGGTTATGAACAAATAAAAGGAATTCACAGATTTTGGCAAGATTATGCTGATGAATTAGGAGTCGTTTATAAAACAAATTATTCATATCTATAATAGGTAAAAAAATGTCAAAAATAAGTGCAATACAAAAAGGAATCTCATATTTATTATGGAAAACTCCAAAAGGAAAAATTGATCCAAAAACCTTGGGATATGTTTTGCCTAATGGGAATATAAACTTTCAATCAAAAGAAAGTGCTTATAATTATGCCAAAAATTGTGTAATGAAAGCACTAAAATCAGAAGAACCATACGAACGCGGATTAGTTATTAAAGGTAACACAATTGTTGCAGATGTGCATGGAGTAAAAAATGAAGTAACATTTGCTGATGACTTGGATTTATGGGGAACAACAATTGTTCACGGACATCCTGACAATACACCTATCTCTTTAGGAGATGCACCAATACTTTTGTGCAATGGGGCAAGGAAAATGGTTGCTATAAATAAAAATGGAGAATTTTCATCCTTAAAGTATATTCCTTTTAGAATTTCAAAATTGTTCAACTTTTTACCTAATCGTCTAAAGTATTATATAGAACAAGCATATGCGTATGGAAATCTTGCACATATGAAACGTGCGACAAATAAAATTAGAGTCAAAATAAATAAAGAAGTCGGGCTTGACAATATAGAAAGGGAAATTAAAACTATATATAAAAATGCTGATAAATCGCTAAAAAAGATTATAAGACAATGGGATGAAGATGTATCACAAAATGTTACAGGAGACACATCAAAATTTCCTGCGTCTATTAGACCTCTATTTGATAAAGCGAATGAGCTATTTAAAAAAACTGTTCCGAAGCAAAGTAAATATGCTCACGAATTGTGGCAAAAAAACGCACAAGATTTTGATATGGTCTATGAAACAAATTATTCTGATGACATCATAAAATCATGGGATGTTTAACAAATTGCAAATGTAAATAATATTCTTTAGCAAGCCTGTTGGTTGTGTGAAACCTGGTAATATGAATGTAATGCCCGTAAAGTAAAATTATTTGCACTAAATTTTAAATAGCTATTATTGGAAAGTAAGCGACCGGTGAGAGTAAATAATGAGTAAATATGAGTAAATCGGTTTTTGGGGTAAAGTTGCACTTCCGACCGCTAGGATTTAGTGGTGTTGGGGTAGAAACCCCAACCTATCTTTGTTTTCATATAACCAACACGGACAAAAAACATACAACAGTCGTTGTATCACGACATGCAGTTTGATTAATGTAAACAGACACATGGTTTGCTACTCATTAGCAGATAGTTTGCTCTTTTACGGTTAGATGAACTAAAATTTTAGCCATATAATTTAGAGTTATTTTATAACATAACAAAATAAAAGTGCCGGCATGTGAACCGACACTTTATTGGAATTAAGAATAGCAATTATTTTACTAATTCTTTGAACTTTTTGCCTGCTGACCACGCAGGAACTGTTTTAGCAGCAATTTTTAATGTTGCACCAGTTTGAGGATTTCTGCCTGTTCTTGCAGCACGTCTGCGAGCTTCAAAAGTTCCAAAGCCTACCAATGTAACTTTGTTTCCTTTTTTTACTTGACCTTGAATAGTGTCAATAGTTGCTGTTAATACAGCACTTGCATCTTTTTTGGAAACCTTTGCTTTCTTTGAAATTTCTGCAATTAATTCTTCTTTGTTCATCGTTAACCCCTTTCTCTTTTGATAACCTAATAAACACAATCGAATTGTCATGTTTATTATATACAAAAAGCCTTAAACACGCAAAATATTAACAAAATAGAACCACGACTTTTAAAATCGTGGTTCGTATCCGCCGGAGGAATAGCCGGCAGAAGTGATGAATCTTTACCCCAAAAACTCCTAATCTTTTTTCTTTTTCTTATCCTTTTTATTTTCTCCTTTTTGTTCTTCCTGTGTTTGTTCAGATTGAGCCTGCTGTGGTTTTTGGCTTGGATACAACATCGCTCTTACAGGATAAACTCTTGAAATAACTTCTTCGTCATTATCAAGTACGGTAAATGTCAAATAACGAACATCATAGTTCATTGTGAATTTGACATCATTTGCTACTGCGTGATAAACAAATTGTTCGTGAGGAATTTTTATTGTTGTATCAACAAGCTGTATTTCTTCTCCGTTTTCATTCGCTTTAACTTTTATAGTTAATTTATGATCTCCTGCTGTCCATTTCGGACCGCACATAACAGCCATATCGAACCTGAACTCAGCCGGCATTGCTACTGCAAAAAGTTCATTATAAATATTTAAAATGTATGTTCTGCCTTCTTTGTGTATTGCTGCTTCTGCTAATTCTAAATAACCTGCCATTTTTTTACCTCTTTACTTAACTACTTTCATTATATCTTGTGTAATATCGTCACCGCCATAAAGGACAGTTCCTTTTGTGATAACCATATCATAACCTTTTAATTTTGCTTGTGATGCGATTGTTGCAGTTATGCTTTTATCAATTTCTTGTAATTTTGTCTGATAATTTTTTGCGATAGCTTCTTTCTTTTTTGCAAACTCTGCATCGTATTTTTTTACAAGTTTTTCTTTACCTTCTTGTGTTTTTTGCTTTTCAACATCTTCTCTTGCAGTTGTCAGCCATTTTTCCAATTCTTGCATTTTGGTTTGCTGTTCTTTCTTTAGTGCCTGAACCTGTGCTGATTTGTTTACGACAGCAGGTACATCAACAACAGCAATTTTTGTGTCTGCCATTGCCACATTTGTAATTCCCATTGTTGCTAATAACAATGTTGTAACTAATAATTTTTTCATTGTCTTTCCCTTTTTCCTTTTACTGAACACATATCTGTTAATTGATTTACGAGGGATTTTTCAACCCCTCGTATAATCTATATTACTGTACTTTTTTACCGTTTAATACGATTTCTGTTTTCTTTAATTCAGGAGTCTTATTTAAAGATTTTTGAATTTTCTTTTCATCGGCTTTTTTATCTTTACCGCCGCCAAATGCCCAAGTGAATCCTGCTTGAAGTCCGACACCGTTTCTGCCGCCATTAGTTAAGTATGTTTGGAAGAACCCTGTTAATCTTTCGCCCCAAGTCTTACGAACACCGACACCGTATTTTACATAAGGTTTAACGGATAATTCAGGCAATGATACATCGTTTGCTTTGAATTTTGTATCATCCATAATGTTCCATACCATTGCTACACTTGCGTATGG
>CACXDL010000007.1 GCA_902766395.1 uncultured bacterium | reverse complement strand
TTTAAGATCTTTAAGTTCATATTTATAATCTTCCTTTATGACCTTAATTTCTTTTTTGTTTTCGGCTTTAAGCTGTTTTAGTTTTACTTTGTCTTGTTTCTTTTGCATTTTTTCTTCTATTTGTACGGTTTCATAAGTCTTTACTCCGTCTTTAATTAACTTAAACCCATTAGAACTTATGCTTGGGGAAAAATCACGTTTAAAAGATACCAGTTGTGAGCGCTCTGCTTTAGTATCTATACTCCATGTTCCTAAAAATACCGGTTTTTCTCCTGTGTATGCGTAAGCCTGAACAATAACTCTGTCAGGGGCTTCTGCATCAAATCCCAAAGGAATAATATCCCATCTTTTAGCTTCAAGATTAAGATGCATATATTCATTCCAAAAATATTCTATAGCTTCTCTTATTGTGGATAAATCGTATCTTGTCTTTTTGGTAAAATCGTATATGTATATATTTGTTTCCCAGATACCGTCTTCACTGCTTCCAAGTTTTTCTTTAACCAATAACTTTGATCCGTCATTATTAAAATCAACCGGCGTAAGTGTCCTGAATGCGGCGTAATTATCAATGGCTTTATCTGTTGATAAAATTGGTTCGGGGTCACGTTGAGCGACGTTTGCTTTCAGTATTTTAGTAAGGTTCGATTCATTTCCCTTTAGCGGGATAACAAAGACATCCGCTGCAACTGAACCGGTATCTTGATAATAGTATATTGCAGGATAAACCATTATTGAATAATCAGGTGAAACTATCCCCTGAGCATTGATTTGTTTTTTGAAAAATAATCGTCTTCCAAGTGAAAGTTCTGTTCTGCCAGGGGGATCATTATATTTTACTATTCTGTATAACGGTTGAGGGATGTATTTAAAGTCTTCCTGGCGGTCAATTTTTGGTATGTCAAATTCCATGTTTGACTTGTCTTTATACTCAGACTTTTTTTCGTATTCTTCGACGGTCATATATCCAGAAGGATAGCGTCCAAGGAGTTTTTTATCTCTTTTGTATTGCAAATCTTCTTTTTGAACATTATATTGATATTTTATTTCTTTAGACCTGTATGTAGCACAATATGATGCTTCTTGGTTTAGCATACAAAATATAAATATCAGTGTAACAAAAAATGAAAATCCGATCTTCATTTATACTAACCCGTCTTTCATTGCTGTTGCAACCGCTTTTGAACGGGTTTTTACGTATAATTTTTGTAATATATTGTGAACGTGTGTTTTTGTTGTTGCAAGTGTAATTACCAGTTTCTTGGATATTTGTGGGTTATTTAAACCCTCTACAAGAAGCGCAAGAACCTCCATTTCTCTTTCTGTTAATCCGTATAGATTTTTACCTTTTTTATAATTAATTTCGCCTCTTTTTTCGTCGGGTTGGCTGTGTTTTCTAATATTTGAAAGAACAACTCTTGCAATTGCTGGATCAAGCCATCCTACTCCCTCACTTACAGCTTTGATCGCACTAATTGTTTGTTCAGATGTAGCGCCTTTTGTAATGTATCCGTCAGCACCTGCAGCAAATGAATCTAATATATCTTGCTCGTCATCCCTTGAAGTGTTCATTAAGACTTTTACTTCAGGAATTGAATTTTTTATTTTTCGGGTGGCCTCAATACCATCTACTGTCGGAAGTCCTATATCCATAATGACAAGATCCGGTTTTAATTCCAAAGCTTTTTCAACTCCTTGCTGCCCATCAGCCGAGGCGTCAAGCACATCAATGATACCACTGTTTGAAAGTGCAAATGATAAGCCCATTCTTGTCATATCGTGATCTTCTACTATTGTTACCCTGATATTTCTATGCATTATAACCACCCTTATGCTATTCTTGATTTTGCAACTACATTTGTTAATAAGAATGAAAATTCACTTCCTTTATTAACCTTACTCTCCACCCATATTTTTCCTCCATGGGCTTCAACTATTTGCCTGGAAAGATACAAACCCAGACCTGTTCCGGTAGAGCGCTTTTTGCTTGTCCCTTGAGAGAAACGTTTAAACAGGTGCGGAATATCTTCTTTTGGTATTCCGTTACCATTGTCCATTACCGAAAAAATAAAATCACCATTCTGAATTTTTGCGTAAACATCTATTGTTCCGCCATTATTTGTGTAATTTATTGCATTGCCGCACAAATTCATTATTACGCGTTTAATTTCATTTCTATCTGCATCTACTAACAATTCTTCATCTGAATTTGTATGAATATTAAATTTTATGCCCTTTTTCTCTGCAAGCGGTTCAAGTTCATTATAACAAAGCTTCAACAATTCTCCGATATCGAATACTGTTTTGCAAAGATTTAATTTCCCACTTTCAAATTTATAAACTTCAAGCAGCGCGTTAACCATACCAAGCAAATCTTCGTTACTTTTTTTCATTGTGGTGAGCAGAACATTTTGTTGATCTGTCAAGTTACCTAAAGAGCCTTCAAGGAAGAAATTCAATGTTTGAATCGCGGCTAATAAAGGGGTTCGCAAATCATGGGTTAATGTAGCAATAAAATCATCTCTAAGCCTTTCGGTTTCTTTTTGTGGGGTAAAGTTCCTGATTACACCCACATATTTTTCTTTTTCATTTGAATTTTCATCATCTGAAAGAGATGCAAAATTAATTTCAACAGGAATATATTCTCCACTTAGCGAATTCCTGATATACAGATCCCTTAATAAAAATTCTGAATTATCGTTTGATAAGCCCAGAATAGTGCTTTTAACTGATGAAGCCGGCACTTTATTCATTACAGGATTATCACAATACGCGATTTCTTGTATTTTCATTGTTGTAAGCGCTTGCGACGAAAGCCCTGCAATATTTTCACAGGCCGGATTTACTTGCTCAATATTTCCCTGATTATCAATTATAATAATACCATCTGCGCAGTATTCAATAATACCTGACAATTTTTTATTTGCAATATTCAGTTCCGCGGTCCTTTCAGCGACCAAATCTTCAAGTTTTTCAGAATATTTTTTTAGTTCTTTCTGTGCAATTTCAAGCTTTTCAATCTTATCTCTCAGGTCCGCGAGTAAATGGCTTCTTTCAATTCCATTTTTAATATTCATTAATAAATCATCATTATCCCACGGTTTTTCTATGTATTTATAAACCCCAATTTCGTTAATGGTTTTTATAGCATTCTCTTTATCAGCATATGCTGTAAGTAAGATCATACTAACTTCGGGGTATAATTTTTTTGCTTCTCTTAAAAATTCCAACCCATTCATTTCAGGCATCAAAAAGTCGGAAATAATCAAATCCGGCATATCGATTTTAAGGTATTCAATTGCCTCAAGAGGATTATTATATATTATGACATCTTTAAAACCTTCTACTTTCATCAATGTAGCAAAAGTAGAAGTTAACAATTTATCATCATCAACGTATAATATTTTCCCTAAATTCATATCAATATATTAAATTATTTAGTTGATAAAAACAAATTGTTAACAATTCTGCAATATATCATTATTTTCTGTATTGAGTTGATTTTCTTTTGCCAAGTTCTTTGTCAAGTAAATAAAGAGAAGCTTCAGATTCCCCGAAAATTTTGATTTTTTTAATAATCATATGAAAAATATTTTCTTCTTCAATTTGTTCTTCAAGATATTCATCAATAAATTTTCTTGTAGCTCTGTCGCATTCATTTTCGGTTAAATTTGCAATTTCATTAAATGCATTTGTTATTTTTCTTTCGTGCTCATAACTTTGTTCAAATAAGTCGCGCAAACTGCTAAATTCAAAAATAGGGGTTTCTACCTGCTTGAGATTGATTTTTGCTTTTCTTTTAATAACATAGTCAAATAACTGCATTCCATGTTCGATTTCTTCACCGGCTTGTATTTCAAACCACTTAGCAATTCCATATAACCCCATGTGGTAAAGATGTGCAGACATCGCAAGGTATAAATAAGAGGAATAAAATTCTTTATTAATTTGTTCATTTAAAATTTCCTTTACTTTATCACTAATCATTTTGCCTCCTTACAGCAATATGATTTGATAAAGGGGAATATATGAGTATCCCCGAGTGTTTTAAGCCTTTTGCTTAGATTTTAATTTTCGTTTTGTAAATAAATAGGAATATTGGGTACTTAATATAGGTTTATTTATGTTATAATTTATATACCGTGCTCCATGGGGTGTTGCGAACTCTTGACCCGAAGCTTATGCGGGATGCAGAGCCTGTTATGAGGGCTTTATGAGTGCGTAAAAATTTAATATGGATTGTTGATATCAATAATTTTAATGGCATAAAATTTCGAACCGTGTCAGGGGGGAAACTCAGCAGCACTAAGAAAACCTTTATGGGTGTTGAATTTATTGAAGGAGATTCTGTTAAAGGATTATGTATTTGTAAATTTCGATAGACAGTGGCACGGTTTTATTTATTTTTGCATCTTATACAGGAGGAGATAACATGACACTTATGCTACAGTTATACAAATGTGAAATTTGCGGTAATATTGTTCAGGTTATGCACAATGGTGAAGGGGAGCTTGTTTGCTGCGGTATGCCTATGGGGTTATTGGTTCCTTACGAAAAGAAGGATGAAAAGGGAGAAAAACATATACCTGTTTTTACAAATAATATGACTATTGAGGTTGGATCAGTTCCTCATCCTATGCTAACCGAGCATCATATAGAGTTTATTGAGGCATTGTCAGAAGATAACTCTGAAATTCATATAAAGTTTTTAAATCCCGGGGATAAGCCAAGTATGGATTTAAACTCTGAATATTATGTAAAAGCCATAGAGTATTGCAATATACATGGTTTGTGGCAAGGAAACAAAGAATAGACAATTTGATTATAAATAACTTTGTATTATTATTGTGCAAGGTATAAGTTATTGGGATAAATGTTTGATTTAACTTTGTCAGAAAGATTTTTTGATTATGAAAAAGAAACTTTTAACATCTGCTTTATTGATAATAATTTTTTCATTATTCAGTCTTTATCTAATTAAAAATTCTGAAAAACACGAAGTTTTAGAAGTTTATTCTCCATTGAAATTTGCTATAGATCTAAACAACAATAAAAGGATTGATTCGGATGAAGTTATATGTATCCCGGAGATTAAAACCTTTTCAATGGATGTAAATCAAACGAAGTCTGATTTTATTCCTTTCAATTTTTCAGATGAAGACAGAATAACTCTTGGTTATCTCGCAAACGAGTTTGCGCAAAATTTGTTATTAAATAAATATGTAAAAGTGTCTCCTATAGGAGAAGTTAGTTCGGAGTGCACTTTTGCTAATATAGAGAATAATAATCTGGATTACGCCGATATTTTCTTAAAAAGTGGGTATGCAATAAAAAATGGTGAAATTCTAAATGCTGAAAAATTTGAACAGAACCTGCAGCAAGCGAGAAATTTGCATTTGGTTATTCTAAATCATCATTCGAATAAATATCATAAACTGGATTGTAAATATGGCAGGGTAGCACATGATATGATTTTAATTCCATATAAGCATCTTCCGAAAGGAGCAAAACCTTGCAAATATTGTCATAATGTAAATCAAAAATTGAAAAAGGATATACTCTCTAAAAGTAATAATATTCCGTCACCTCAGTTGGTTCATTCATTTGGGAATATTACTATGTACTATACAGATTATACAAAGCATCTGAAGCCTGATAACAATTGTAATACTTCTGAATGCAGAGCTTTTGTAAATCTAGTTAATCTTGCTAAAAAATCTATAGATATCGCAATTTATGGATATGATGATATTCCGGCAATCACATCAGCTTTGAAAGAAGCTAAAAAAAGAGGGGTAATTATTCGTTTTGTTTATGATTCTGTTTTAACGCCGGGTGGAGAATTTTATAAAGGTAATAACATTATATCCAGCCTAGCCGACTCCAGCATAAATGATAAAAACAGTAAAGAACCAAATAGTATAATGCATAATAAATTTATAGTATTTGATAAACAAAAAGTTTTTACAGGTTCTATGAATTTTTCTAAGTCAGGCTTGAGCGGATATGATGTGAATAATACTATAATTATAAACTCTGCTGATGTTGCAAGTTTATATTTACAAGAGTTTGAACAAATGCTTTCAGGAAAATTTCATAATGAGAAGTCAAAATTAAATCTTCCGAATAAATTTGTTCTAGGGGATACTATATTGGAAATTTATTTTTCCCCAAAAGACAAAACCACAGAAAAAATTATTGAAATAATAAAAAAATCAAATAAATATATTTATATTCCTGCTTTTTTAATTACATATAACGATATTTCAAATGAGCTGATATCTGCTCACAAACGTGGAGTTGATGTCAGAATAATACTGGATGCAAACAGTACAAATACTAGAAATATTAAATATAAAATCTTAAGAACCGCAGGTATACCTTTAAAATTTGAAAATTATGCAGGAAAACTTCATTCCAAAACAATGATTATTGATGATGAATATATCGTTATGGGTTCAATGAATTTTTCTAACAGTGGTGAAAATAAAAATGATGAAAATACTGTAATATTAAAAAATAATGAGTTTGCAAAAGAGTACAAAAATTTCTTTTTATATCTTTGGAAGGTTATACCTGATAAATACTTGAAACGTACACTTAGAGCTGAAAGCCCTGAATCTATCGGCTCATGCTCGGATGGTGTTGACAACAACTTTAACGGGCTAATCGACAGTTTTGATAATGGTTGTATGAAATAATTAGTTATAAATCTTTTTGTTTAAATCTGCTTTGCGAAGTCTTATATTTTCAGGCGTAATTTCGACAAGTTCATCATCAGAGATATACTCCAAAGCTTCTTCAAGAGATAAAATTCTTGGAGCCTGAAGTGTAACCATTACATCAGCAGTTGAACTTCTCATGTTTGTAAGCTTTTTAGTCTTACAAATATTTACGACTATATCTTGCGGTCTGTTTCCTTCACCAATTATCATACCTCTGTATACTTTAGTTTTCGGAGTGACAAAGAATACGCCTCTATCTTCAAACTGTGCCAATGCGTATGGAATTGCTTCTCCTTGTTCGTGTGCAATAATGGAACCGCATCTTTGACGGTTAATATCTCCGGCAAAAGGTCTGTAATGGAGGAATGTATGGTACATTATACCTTCCCCTCTTGTCATTCTTATAAATTCATTTCTAAAACCGATTAAACCTCTGGCTGGTATGTGGAAAGTTAAATGAGTTCTGCCCTTTGCAGATTTCATATCTTTCATCTCACCTTTTCGATTAGAAAGCCTTTCAATTGCAGAACCGGCATATTCATCAGGAACATCTACAATCAAGTTTTCATAAGGCTCACACATTTCACCATTTATTGTTTTGAAAATTACTTCAGGTTTAGATACCGCAAATTCGTATCCTTCACGTCTCATTGTTTCTATAAGAATACTTAAATGCAATTCTCCTCGGCCTGAAACCTTGAAACAATCCGTAGAATCAGTGTCTTCAACTCGCAAGCTTACATTTTTTTCAAGTTCTGTATACAGTCTTTTTCTTAATTGACGTGAAGTTACAAATTTCCCCTCTGTGCCAGCAAATGGGCTGTCATTTACAGAAAAGTTCATCTGTAATGTCGGTTCATCAACTTTTATTAGCGGCAAAGCCTGCGGATTTTCAGGATCACATAATGTTTCTCCGATTTGAATATCAGAAAAACCTGCAATACCTACAATATCACCTGCACTTGCTTCTTGTATTTCTACTCTGCCAAGATCATGGAATCCAAATAATTTAGTAATTTTCCCCTTTGCTTGTGTTCCATCTGCCTGAATCCAGCACACAGTATCTTGAGAATGAACACATCCCTGTGCGATTTTACCTATAACAATCCTTCCGACATATTCATTGTAATCAAGGGTTGTTGCTCTGAATTGGAACGGTTTATTTGCATCTCCTTCAGGAGGAGCGATATTTTCTATTATACTATCAAGCAGGGGAACCATATCTTTTTTTTCATCTTCAAGTTCTTTTATTGCAAAGCCATTTAAACTGCTTGCAAAAATAAAAGGAAAATCAATTAAATCTTCTCTGTCAGTTAATTCAGTAAACAGATCAAAAACCTTATCTAAAGCAGTGAGAGGTTCAGCTGCAGGTTTATCAATTTTATTTATTACAACTATTATCTTTAATCCAAGTTCAAGTGCTTTTGACAATACGAATCTTGTCTGCGGCATCGGACCTTCTGCAGCATCTACAATAAGTAATGCTCCGTCAACCATACCCAGTACACGTTCAACTTCTCCTCCGAAATCAGCGTGTCCCGGAGTATCAACAACATTGATTTTTGTACCTTTATAGTCAATTGCAATGTTTTTGGAAAGAATTGTAATTCCTCTTTCTCTTTCCAAATCATTGCTGTCTAAAACACGTTCTTCAACATGTTGATTTTCTCTGAAAACTCCTGCTTGTTTTAACAGACAATCTACGAGAGTTGTTTTCCCGTGGTCAACGTGTGCTATAATTGCTATATTTCGAATATTTTTATTAGCCATACTTTCCGCCATTCATATTTTATGTTTAGTGTAATATTTACACTTATATCTTATTACAAAAATTTATATTTTCAACAAGGTTTTTTATCTTCGTGATATGCAACAGAAGAACAAGTTAAGCACACGATTGCAAATATTATTCCAAATGCCATTGTTAAGTGGTATGACTTAAGAAATGAAATTTGTGGAGCATAATTTGAAAAATATACACGGAATGTTTCAAATAGTGTAATAGTAATAGCAACTCCCAGAATATTCCCGAGATTTCTGGATAATGAAAGTATTCCGCTGGCAACTCCAAGTTCATTTGTTTTTACGCTTGTTATAATAGCATTGTTAGACGGAGATTGAAAAAGTCCGTTTCCAATTCCCATAATTATGGATGCTGCGACAACATGCCACATTTTTGTATTTAATCCGAATGTGGTAAATATTATTAAGGCAATTATGTATACGCAAGGTCCGATCCTTGTTAATGTCTTGCTTCCATGTTTGCCAGAATATGCGCCGGCAAATGGGGCAACTGTTGCGGATGCAAATGAATACGGCAATATTAGTAAACCTGTTGTAAATGCATCATATTTTAGGATTCCCTGCAAAAACAACGGAAGTAATATAGCATTTGTAAACATTGCCATATATGAAGTCATAACTGCGATATTTCCAAAAGTAAAAGATTTAATTTTAAACATTTTAAAATTTATCATAGGGTATGATATTTTCTTATCTCTAAAGTAAAATAATCCTCCAAAAATAAGGGTTATAATTCCCAAAATCAAAATCTGAACAGACTTCCACCCCCAACTATGACCTTCAGAAATTGCTAGTAATAGTGAAAATAAAGAAATACTGAAATATAAAAAACCTTTATAATCAAACTTAAATTCTTTCCTTCTAACATAAGATGGTACTAATTTAAATGCAAAATATCCGCATATTAGTGCAATTGGTATAGATGGCATAAAAATAGTTCTCCAACCAAAATAATTTATCATCAAACCACCGACTGCAGGGCCGGTTACTCCCCCAATGGCAACAAGAGAGCCATTTATTCCTAATGCTTTCCCTCTGTTTTTGCCGTGAAAGAGAGTTGCAATTACTGCCGGTCCGTTTGCTAACATTATTGAAGCACCTAAAGCTTCAACACATCTGGATATGATTAATAAAGAATAATTAGGAGATATAGTGCACAAAAATGCTCCAAGTGCAAAGGTTATAAACCCAGTTCCGTATACTTTGTTTTTGGGAAATAAATCACCAAGCTTACCAAAAAAAGGCAAAAATACAGTCAGGACAAGCATATATGCAATGATTATCCATTGTACTTTGCTAAGAGTTATTCCCAAACCTTTAGCGATAGGGTACAATGCAAGCTGAACCGTACTGGAATCAAGCATGCCAAGAAAATTGCCTAGAATGATGATTATGCATATTATCCATTTTAAATTATTTCTGCGAATCATACTTAAATTTTATCACACAAAATATATTTAATTTTTTATTAAAAAAATTGTATATTCATTAACTTAATATATTGAATTACAGCAGTTTCTATGTTATAATTGTATTATAACTTACATGTTTGCAAGCTGGGGTTTATGAGGATATTTGTAAAAAAAATAAAAGCGTTATCATTAACTGAATTGTTGATTGTTTTGGCAATAGTTGCGATATTGTTTGCAGCTATGGCCCCTATTGTTACGAAGCGCAATATAGTACAATCCTATGAGAATGAGTCTGTTTGGAATTTTGTTCCCAATGATTCAGATCGTAATTCATATTATGATCCTGGTATGTTGAGTTGGTCTTCAAGTGCTTTTGTTGGTATGCAGCCATTTGTAGATGAAACAAATTCCGGGAAATTAGTAATTAATTCCGGAGATATAACATATAAAGGTGTAACTTATCCCCAGCATCATATACAGTTTAGATATGGTCCCGGTCGTGGTGTAAATGCCGGGTCTTTAATATTTAGGGCTAACAATTTAGTTCTTGGTACGGATACTACTTCCCTAAATACTTTTCATAATACCTCTGCGGGCTTAAATTCAATGAGAATACCTCTCAATCATGCATCAAAGATGGTTGCTTATGGTGATTCTGTACTGGCAGAAGCTAATATAACCGGATCAAATATTCACTTGATTGCAATTGGTGATCATGCGGCTTCTTATTATGCTTCTTCTGAATCGACTCCTGGTTCCGGAGGGGCAAATACATTTATTGGTGCAGGAGCCGGTAAAACAAATGGTGTAGTAAGAAATAATGTAGCTGTTGGTTATAATGCCATGGGAAACCTAAATTATCGGGCCTCAAATAATGTCTTTGTTGGTTCACAGGTTGGAGGTGGTTTTTTATCTTCAACAGCATCTTATAATACTATAATCGGTTCTTTATATTCTGGAAATAAAGGGTATAATACTATTATTGGATATAAAGCTTTTCAAAATGGGGATTCAGATGTTTCTAAAATGACTGCAATAGGTTATGGCGCATGCGATTCAATTACATCATCTATTTCCGGAAGGAATTTATGTATTGGATATAATTCTGCTCATTTTGATACTAAAACAACTCCGGTGTCACTTTCTGGAGGTGAGCATATATTTATCGGAGGAGCTCCTCTTATTACAAATGGTTTTGGTGGCAGATCTATTCTTGAGGTTCATAGAACTCCAAGCGGAAATGATATGAATGGAACTGTTATTTTAAATTCTAATCTTGTAGTAAGAGGCGAGTTAGGCACTTATACAAATGCTTATACATCTTTTTCTTTAAATCCATTAATTTCAATATCTGCAGCTCAAAGAATAAATCAATGTAAAAGTGATTTTTGGACAAATGATATATATCGTCATAACGATATATATTCTGCTTTTTTATGTAAAAGAGAAGGCATTACATCTCTTTTAGAGCAACCTTCAAGGATCACTCCTTGGATTCAAAGTTCTTCTAATCTTCCTGAAACGTTGGTCCCTTCAGATCAATTGGGCTCTTATCCTGATAGTGTAACCTCAGATATTCGTTTAAAAACAAATATTTCTGAAAATAAAGATGGTCTTGAAAAAATTATGCAATTAAAACCGTATAACTATAT
The DNA here is from genome assembly GCA_902766395.1 of uncultured bacterium. Taxonomy (GTDB): domain Bacteria; phylum Cyanobacteriota; class Vampirovibrionia; order Gastranaerophilales; family Gastranaerophilaceae; genus Zag111. The sequence continues at coordinate 6,999 of CACXDL010000007.1, read as the reverse complement.
TTATAAAAATGATGAAAAACGCGTGATGCAGGTCGGTGTTATTGCTCAGGATTTACAAAAAGTTTTTCCAAATTCTGTATCAAAAGATGCAAAAGGCTATTTAAAAATACGATGGGATGAAATGTTTTATGCTTTAATAAATTCAATAAAAGAATTGAATTCAAAAATTGTTAAACTATCAAAAGATATTTTAAATCTAGATAAAGATTCTAAATGTGTTGCAAGACAGCAAAAGAATTTGAAGAAAAAGATTTCTTCTATAAATGCAAGAATTAACAAGCTGGAGAAATGATAACGAGGAACTATGAAATATAATACAATAAAAAAATATAAAGCTTTTACTTTGGCTGAGTTGATGGTAATAATGGCTGTACTCACAGTTCTTATGGCTGCTTTTTCTCCAATATTTACTGCTAAATATAAGATGAGTGCAGATTCTGTGTGGTCGATGTTGAGTTCAACTTCATACGGAGACATTGTTTCTGATGCTCCGAATAAGGCTTTGTTGCAAGAATCCTTTATTGGAATTACGCCGATTTCTGGCGATGAAATAAGATCGAATTCATATTTTCCTTTTTCAAAAGTAAATATTCGTTCTATTGCTAATCTTAACGGATCTCCTCAAAAACAGATTGAATTTCGCTATAATCAAAATAGATATGGTTATTTATTTGCAGGCAACAGAAATTTCTTATTGGGAGGTTTATATTCAAATTTAACGATAGGTTCTTCTTGTTCAGGTTTAGGAGCTTGTGCAGAGGGAAATAGCGCCTATGGGTCCGGTGCTTTGTCCTCTTTGACAACCGGCAACCATAATACTGCTTTGGGGTATAAAACTCTTTCTGAAATTACAAGGGGTTCAAATAATACAGCTGCGGGTTATTCTGTTGGCTCTGCTGCATTGGTATCATCTGCAAAAGGTAATACATTATTTGGATATTTGAAATCTTTGCCTTTTGGAAATTACAATACTCTGATTGGCAATCTTATAAATTCTTCATCCTCTACTAAATATGTTACAGCTGTTGGTTCAAATGTTGATGCGACAAATTCTGAAATAAGCGTTGCTTTAGGTAATAAGACTAATGTTAGAGGGACTGGTAATACCGCGGTTGGGGCCTACTCTTTGAAGCCGAGCGGTAACCTTTCAAATGGTTATTCGTATACAACTGCAATAGGCTATAATTCTTGCAGCGGACTTTCAGATAATGCAAAATATAAAACCTGTGTAGGAGGAGACGGTGTTACTAGCGAGATGTCTGCCGATTCAATTGCGTTATATAATGATCAAAGAGAAAGAGTGTTTATCGGAGGGTCAACCTATAAAAATGGCGCAAATGGTTCAGCTGCAGCTCTTGAAATTCACAATATAGCAAACACTACGAATAGTTCAAATTTCTCATCTCTAGGTCGTGAAACAGTTGTAGTGAACGGAAATTTAATTGTTCGTGGCCAACCATACTTTTTGTCTTATTCTCCATCTCCTTTCAATAATGACCTGAAAACTGGTTCAGGCACTTCATATCCTGCATTGATGGGGTATAGTTTATGGAATTCAAAGGGGGCTTCTACAACTTTTGCGCCTTTAATTGCTGATGAAGGCTTTAGAGCGACAAAAAAATTGCCGGAAATTAATGATAGTGCGACTATGTACAGACTGCATGAATCTTACAAAGGAAGAGAACATTGTATTTGTTCATATTCTTGTAATCACTCAGATCTTTCAGGGTTTAGGTCATATGATTGGACATCTTTCAAAAACTTTTCAAAAATAATACCGGATTATTATGAAGGCGGTTATTATTATTATCGGGATAATGATTACTGTAATAAATCTACTGGAGATGATATTATTTTGGATAAGGCTCACGGTTTAGTTGATTATGGTTCTTGTTGTCCTATATTAACTAATGGTGGATACAGGGTAAATAGGCAGGATTACTCCTCAGACGCAAGGCTTAAAAATGTTTTGGGAGAGTATAATTCCGGATTAAATGCCTTGAAAAAAATTACTGTTTATAATTATAAATTTAAAAATGATTCTACTGATAATATTCACGTTGGGGTTATTGCGCAAAGTTTAAAAAGAATATTTCCAAATTCTGTAACAAAAAATAAGGAAGGATATTATCAAATTCGCTGGGATGAAATGTTTTTCTCTTCTATAAATGCAATAAAAGAGCTTAATTCAAAAGTAAGTAATTTATGCTCTAAAGTTTCATCGGACATATCAAGGATAAAATCCTTAAAAACAAAGAATGCCCAGTTAGAAAAAAGGTTGGATATTTTGTCAAAAGAACTTGATAAATTAGAAAAAAAATAAGAGTATAATATTTATACTCTTATTTTCTAGATAATTTTGCCCCTTAGATACAACTGCATTTTAAAGATGCGGCTTGTTCTTTAAGAGTTAAAGCAATATCTGTTTTTTCCCATGGGACATTAATGTCTGTTCTGCCCATATGTCCGTACGCTGCAATTAATTGATAGAATTTTCCGCCATTCTTAGAAGGAAGATTTCTTAAATCAAATTTACTGATAATTCCTGCAGGAGTAAGGTTAAAGTTTTTTCTCACAAGTTTTTCAATTTCTTCATCAGAAATTTTACCTGTACCAAAGCTGTCAACCAATATTGATAATGGTTCTGCAACGCCAATAGCATATGCAAGTTCTATTTCGCATTTGTCTGCTAGCCCAGCAGCAACGATATTTTTAGCGACATATCTTGCAGCGTATGCAGCGGATCTATCCACTTTTGTTGGATCTTTTCCTGAAAAAGCTCCTCCTCCATGTCTTGAGTATCCACCATATGTATCAACAATAATTTTACGTCCAGTTAAGCCAGAATCCCCTTGAGGACCGCCTATCACAAATCTCCCTGAAGGATTTATTAATATTACGGTGTCTGAATCAGGTTTTATTTCGCTATTTTCAAATACATAATCTATAACAAATTTCTTTAAGTCTTGCTTGATGATATTTTGTACTTCCTCGTTGTTGGATATACCGTTAATTGAAGGATCATGCTGTGTAGAAATTAGTATTGTATGTATTCTAGAAGGTTTTCCATCCTTATATTCAACCGTAACCTGAGATTTTCCGTCCGGTCTTAAATAATTAACTATTTTTTGTTTTCTAATCTGTGCAAGCCTATATGCTAATTTATGAGCCAGGCTAATCGGTAAAGGCATCAATTCTGGTGTTTCATTGCAGGCATATCCAAACATTATTCCCTGATCTCCTGCTCCAATATCATTTGTTTCAACTATAGAAGTATCGGCATTATTTGAGCGTGACTCAAAAGCCTTATTCACACCATTACCTATGTCGCAAGATTGTTCATCAATGCTTGTTATAACAGCACAAGTATCAGCATCAAATCCGCCTGAAGCAGAACCTGTATACCCTATATTTCTGATTGTGTCTCTTGCAACTTTTGCAATATCAACATAGCAGTTTGCAGTTATTTCTCCACAAACTAAAGCCATACCAGTTGTAACAGTTGTTTCTGCAGCAACTCTTGATCTGTTATCTTTTGTTAAAAATTCATCCAATATTGCGTCAGATATTTGATCACAAATTTTGTCGGGGTGACCTTCCGTAACAGATTCGGAAGTGAATAAAAAATTTTTTCCTGTCATTATTTTCTCCTTAATTTTTATTATTTGCCGGTAAGTTTTTTAATTCCAACCCGGCACTCCATTTCTATGTAGTGTAATTCAAAAAAAAATTTAAGGCAAATATTTTAACAAAATTGTAATATATACAACTATTTTTTATCCTTAAGTTTATTAATTTTTTCAGAAATTAATATAATTTCTTTTTCTAACTCTATATTTTCTTTTTCAAGTTTATCAATTTTATGCTCAAGATTTAAGGATTCTTTTATGAGTGCGGTTATTTTTGAATCCAATTCTTTAATAGCATTTATAGCTGCATAAAACATTTCATCCCATCTTATCTTTAAATATCCGTTTTCATCTTTTGAAATCGCATATGGAAAGATTTTTTGTAAATCCTGTGCAATTACCCCAACTTGAGGTAATTTATTTTTATCAGATTTAAATATGTAATTATATACTTTTAATTGTTCAATTTTATTTAAACCATCAGAATTTTTAGTCCCTAATTTTTTAAGACGTCTATCACTCAGTGTGCCCGTGTTAACAGGGTAAAAGACATCTGATAAATCACTACATTTTGAATAGGTATTGTTATAATAGTATGACCATTGGTTATAGCTACAAGGCTTTGTTACGTCGGCTCCAAGGACATAATAATTATTATTAGGGAATATATCAGTATTGCTTCGGTAAAAAGGATACAAATAGCTGCCAATTGTTAGATATAAACGACCTTTTACAAGTAAATTCCCATTTATTATTGTTGTTGTATTATTTTTAATTTCTGGGTTATTAATCAACTTTGAATTGTTGTAAGATGAATTATGTATTTCAAGTACAGCATCTCCCCCAAAATTTTTAGGCTTACTTCCGATATATGTTCTTTGAACCCCAGGTGAAGAACTAATATCGCCGGAATCCGTATATTTGACGCCGTCATCCGCAATTATTCCAAGTGCATATATTACATCAGAATTTGAAGAATCATTTGCGGCAGGACCTGAGTTATATCCTATACATGTTTTATATGACCCGTTTGTTACGTTAGAACATGCCCCATATCCAATTGCTGTATTATATCTTCCTTCTACAAGATTTTCTAATGCATTAACCCCGATTGCAGTGTTATAAACACCTGTCGTAACGTTATTTAATGCCCTGTAGCCAATAGCTGTATTAAAACTTCCAGAATGAGATGCCCCCCAAGCTACATCAGAATTTGTAATATATTCATCAGAAGTGTCAGTATACGATTTTCTATTTGTATCATCGGAATTACCGAATAAATTTCCGGAATATGCACCAATATATGTGTTGAAATTACCTGTTCCACCGTTAGAGGCATATCCTATATAGACATTATCACTTCCCGTTGCACTATATCCTGCCATACTTCCAAGATATACATTGTTTCTACCCGAAGTATTAGTTCGACCTGCCTGTGATCCTATTGCGACATTATTTTTCCCTAAGCGAGTATTGCTTAAAGCCATATAACCAAGTGCTGTATTACCTTCCGCAACAGATGATTCATCCGGTGCATTTTGCAACGAAGTCAATGCCTGGTAACCAATACCTACGTTTCTTCTTGGGTAAGTATTGTTATCTTTATCAACATTCATTAAAGATTCATATTCTCCGCCCATTAATACATTCTTTGTATCCATAAGAACAGTTCCGGCAAACTCGCCCGGGTCTGTCAGGCTGGTTCTTCTGAATCTGAATTGCATTTGTCGCTGAATTGTACTATTTGATGATACAGGGCCTGATCTTATTATAACTTTTGCATATGGAGCATAGATATCGTTAATATCATCCTCATTTTCCGGGGTTAAACCAAAAAACACCGTACCTCTATTATCTGCAGAACTGTTATAAAATGAGTCCATTGGTCCCCTAAAAGCATCTCTTGAAGACCATTGCCAAATTTCAACTTTGTTGGATTTCTTTCTCTTAGTTATTAATGGTGCACATGCGGCAAACAATACTGTTAATACCAACAAAACTATCATTACTTCTGCCAGTGTAAAAGCTAATTTGTTTTTCCTATCCAGCATTTTTAACCCCATATCCAACGTATATTTTAATTATAACACAATTTTAGTATAAATTCAACTTTATTGTAGTTCTTTTATAATTATTTTTTTGTGATATTTTAGTATTATATAAAAAATAAAGAGAGGTTAAGATGTCAGTTCAAGATATAGAGAAGATGCCTACTGTTTATAACCCTAAGGAAACAGAGGAAGATATTTATAAATTTTGGGAAGATAACGAATTTTTTAAAGCTGATGCTAAAAGCAAAAAAGAGCCTTATTCAATTGTAATTCCTCCACCAAATGTCACAGGGGTTCTACACATGGGGCATGCACTTGACGAGACTTTACAGGATATACTTGTCAGGTATCATCGTATGAGTGGTTATGAAACTCTTTGGGTGCCGGGAACTGATCATGCCGGAATTGCGACTCAGAATGTTGTTGAAAAACAACTAAGAGAGCAAGGAATTTCTCGTTATGATTTAGGCAGAGATAAATTTTTAGAAAAAACTTGGGAATGGGCAAATGCACATAAATCAAGAATATTAGATCAATGTAAAAGGTTGGGTGCTTCATTTGACAGATCAAGAGAAAGATTTACATTTGACAAAGGTTGCTCTGATGCAGTTAAAGAGGTATTTGTAAGACTTTATGAAAAAGGACTTATTTATAAAGGAAAATATATTGTCAACTGGTGTCCTCGCTGTCGTAGTGCAATTTCTGATGTTGAAACAGAATATGCAACTGAGCAGGGACATTTATGGGAAATTTCGTACCCGTTGAAAAATGAATCCGGTGCAATTATTGTTGCAACAACAAGACCGGAAACAATTTTTGGGGATGTTGCTATTGCTGTACATCCTGATGATAAGAAATATTCTGAATTGGTAGGTAAAACAGTCGTAATACCTTTAACAGGTAAAGAAATTCCTATTATTGCCGATGAGTATGTTGACAGAAATTTTGGTACAGGTGCAGTTAAAATTACTCCAGCTCACGATCCTAACGATTATGAAGTTGGTAAACGTCATGGTTTGAATCCTGTTTGGGTTATAGACGAAGAAGGCAAGATGATTGCTTGTGGTGATGTTCCTCAAAAGTACCATGGAATGGACAGATATGATGCAAGAAAGGCTATTGTAGGTGATCTTCAGTATCAAAATTTCTTGTTAAGAATTAGAGATCACGAACATAATGTAGGTAAATGCCAGCGTTGCGGTACAACCATTGAACCGTTGCTTTCAGAACAGTGGTTTGTAAAAATGAAGCCATTGGCGCAAGAGGCTATAAAGGCTGTTAAAGACGGAAGAATTAAATTTATTCCTGAAAGATGGGAA
>CACXDL010000006.1 GCA_902766395.1 uncultured bacterium | reverse complement strand
CCATGATTGAACTTTTAGAAGCAGGTGTACACTTCGGACACCAAACACAAAGATGGAACCCTAAAATGAAACAATACATTTACGGGGCAAGAAACGGTATTTATGTTATCGATTTGAGAAAAACAACTACTCTACTTGATGAAGCTTATGATCTTGTTAGAGAATACGCTGCAAAAGGAAGAAATGTTCTTTTTGTAGGTACTAAAAAACAAGCAGCTGAAGTTGTTGAAGCTGAAGCAAAAAGAGCAGGCGCATATTACATCAACAGAAGATGGTTAGGCGGTATGCTTACTAACTTTGAAACTATCAGAGGAAGAGTAAACAAATTAAAAGAATTAGAAGAATTTATCGCTAACGGATATCTTGATAAATTACCTAAAAAAGAAGTTGCTCAAATTAACAGACAACTTTCTAAATTGTCAAAAACTTTAGGCGGTATCAAAGATATGAGAGGTTTACCTGATATTATCTTTGTTATTGACCAAGAAAAAGAAGAAATAGCAATTAAAGAAGCTAATAAATTAGGTATTCCTGTTATTTGTTTAGCTGATACAAATGCTAATCCTGACGGCATAGACAAAGTTATTCCTGGTAATGATGATGCTATCAGATCTATTCAATTGATTACTTCAAAATTAGCTGATGCTGTTTTAGAAGGTAAGCAGTTAAGAGAAAACAAAGCTGCTGAAGTGAAAAAAGTCAGCAAAATATCTGCAAAAGATGCAGGTGTTGAAGAAGAAGCTAAAGAAGAAGCTAAGGTTGAAGAATAAAAGTAGATAGGTATATAAGTAGTAAAGTAGATAAGTTTTTTTCGTAATATATAATTTGAAATATACTTATCTACTTATATACTTAACTACTTATGTACTTTAAATAAGGAGAATAATAAAATGACAATTACAGCTCAAATGGTAAAAGAACTTCGTGATAAAACAGGTGCAGGCATGATGGATGCTAAAAAAGCTCTTGTTGAAGCAGAAGGTGATATGGAAAAAGCTCAGGAAGTTTTACGTCAAAAAGGTATTGCTTCTGCAGCTAAAAAAATGGACAGAATTGCAGCTGAAGGCCGTGTTGAATCTTACGTTGATGCAAACGGCGGTGCGATGATTGAAGTTAACTGCGAAACTGATTTTGTTGCGAAAAACGAAGAATTTGTAAACTTAACAAAAGGTTTAGCTCAGCATGTTGAAGAAAGCAAACCTGCTGATGTTGATGCTTTACTTGCTATTCACTGCGAAAAATGCGGAAAAATCATTGCTGATGCGTTAAAAGAAAAAATTGCTTCTATCGGTGAAAAAATCACTGTAAGAAGATTCGTCAGATATGAAGGTAATGTTGCAACATATGTTCATAACGGTAAAATCGGTGTATTATTGAATACTGATAACAAAAACGATGAATTGACCAATGATTTATGTTTACACATTGCATCTTGTGCTCCTCAATTCGTTACAAGAGCAGAAATTCCTCAATCTGTTATCGATGAAGAAACAAGAATTGAAATGGGTAAAGAAGATTTACTTAAAAAACCTGAGCAAATCAGAGCAAAAATTGTTGAAGGTCGTATAAATAAACTTATGGCTGAAAGATGCTTGTTAGATCAACCGTTTGTAAAAGATCCAAGCATGACAATTGCTCAATTGATCGAAGGTAAATTATCAGTAAAAGCATTCACCAGATATGAATTAGGTGAAGGTCTTGAAAAACGTCAAGATAATTTTGCTGAAGAAGTTATGAACCAAATTAAAGGTTAATAATTAAAATAATAATAAAAAAGTTCCCTGTAATTTTACAGGGAACTTTTTTTAGTATTCTTTCAACGCCATTATCAATTTGTAGTACGTTTCAAGTTCTTTTCTGTTTGCATTTTTAATAATATCAACCAATTCAGATTTTATATTTTGGGTTGATTTCATATATCCAAAATCAAACAAATCTTTAATATTTACGTTCAAGGCCTTTGCAATTTTTTCTATATTTTCTTCTTTCGGCAGTTGTCCGCCATTTTCCAATTTACATAAATTAGTTGTTTCCATGTCAATAATTTCCGCAAGTTTTGCCTGCGTTAATTTGTTGCGTTTTCGTAAATCTTTAATTCTTTGTCCTAATAGTTTGCTTAGAATTGCCATAAAACCTCTTTTATGTCAATTTTACAATACATTTAATAAATTTATATGCTATGTTATGCCAATAACACTTGACAAAGTTGTCGCAATGCGACATAATATGATTAATATATTGTTATTAATCCATAAGAATTAATAAAAAAATTGTTAGAATGTAACATGTTTAAAGAAAGGTGTTAAACTATGAGAAAAAATTCAGGCTTTACTTTGGCAGAAGTATTAATTACTTTGGGTATTATTGGTGTAGTTGCTGCTATGACTATTCCTACATTGATGTCAAATACGAATTCTGCAAAATTCAGATCACAATTCAAAAAATCAATTTCAACATTAAATCAGGCAGGTTTGATGGCTCAAGCTCAGTATGATATCGACTTTGCCGCAATTTCGCCTTGTACAGATGCTACAGACAACCCAAATTCAAGAATTACAATTTGCGGTATTTTTAACGGAACATTGTCAGGTCATGTACTTTCTGCAACAGCTCCAAGAAATAATGGAGAGGCATATACACCACATGGTACAACTGCTGAAAATGATCCGACCGGTTATCCGGCTGTGGCTAATCGCATGTTTTTGACAATGGCAGATGGTTCACTTTTAGTATTTAATAGCCAAGCTGAAGCATGTACAGTCGCTATCGGTCAAGCAGCAAGTACGGCACCTGCTGTATGCCAAGGTCTTATTGATGTTAATGGGGCGACATTACCAAACAGAGAAGTCGTTTGTTCTGACGGTACTGTAAATGGCGAAAATTGTAACGTTCCTGCAGATGCAAACCACATGAGAGATATCTATCCTGTAGTATTCCATGATGGTGCAGTTGAACCTTTAACAGCTGCGGCAAGATATGTATTAACAACATCTAAATAAAAAATTCTATAACATATTTTTTATCCTTTGGTTTTGGAATTTACCTTTCTCCAAAGGATTTTTTTTATCTCAAACTTTCCGGTACAGCCATTGGTATAGGTGCTTTGTTTGGAACAGGGGCTGAAGGGGTTGGAGCAGTCTGTTGTTTAAAACTCTTTACAACTTCTGCCGGTGAAGAATTTTTATCTATATTTTCAAGGGGTTTTGCTCCTTCTGTTTTTTCTGTAGATTTTCCTTCGGTTTGTTCACCGTTTTCTTCTGTTTGTTCTTTTTCTTCGTCTTTTGGCTGCTCTATAGGACCGTTAAATGACATATAATATCCTTCCAGTTTAATTTCAGGATAATTAAAGTCATTTTTGCCATAATCTCTTGTTGCAACAGTCATAATTTCTTTCCAGATTTTTGCCGGAATTGTACCGCCTGTCAGGCCTTTCATTTGCTTATTGTTATCGTCGCCAACCCAAACTCCTGTTACTATATCAGGAGTGTAGCCTACAAAATATGCGTCTCTGTAATCATCAGTTGTTCCTGTTTTTCCTGCACATGGTTTACCAATATTTGCTCCACGTCCGGTTCCAGACAGAATTACTGTTTTTAGTATTGCAGTAATTTCTGCAGCCGTATTCATATTCAATTGATGAGAGGATTTTGTATTAGATGCTTTATATAAGTATCTTCCTCTTGAATCCTGAACAGATTCAATTGCATAAGGTTCTACTACATAACCACCGTTTGCAAAAGCACCATATGCTCTCACAAATTCAAATAATTTTACTCCGTTTGATCCGAGTGAAATTGTGTAATCATGTTGTAGTGGAGTTGTAATTCCAAGAATTTTCACAAGTTGTATTACCGAATGAACACCAACTTCTTTAATTACTCTTGCTGCGCAAACGTTTGATGAAATCATTAAGGCTTTATAAACAGGAATTTTTCCTCTGTATTTGTTTCCATAATTGTGTGGAGACCATTTAGATATCGTCAGTGGACTGTCATCTATGAGGTCATTCGGAGTTATCAAACCTCTTTCAAGAGCTGCAGCGTATACAAAGGGTTTAAATGACGATCCTGGAGGTCTTATAGCCTGTGTAACTCTGTCATATTGTGATTCGCTATAATTCTTACCTCCTGCGTAAACAAGTATTTTGCCTGTTATAGGACTGAAAGAAAATACAGCGGCCTGTTGTGATTTATTTGTAAGCCCGTAGGCTTTCATGTTATTCAAAATAGATTCGTTTGCCTTAACCTGTGCTTTAGCGTCAAGTGTTGTAACAATTTTATATCCGCCGTGGATTACGTCTTTTTCCTCAAAACCGAGTTTTTCAAGTTCTTTTAGAACATAATCACTAAAGTAAGGTGCCTTATTTGTTGTGTATAGCGGTGGAATTGTAGAAAGTTTGATTTCTGAATCAACTGCTTTATCATATTCTTCCTTTGTTATATACTTCATTGTCAGCATTCTTTTAAGAACCTGATTTCTTCTTTTCTTTGCTAAATCAATATTGTTATATGGATTATATACTGATGGAGCCTGAGGTAGACCAGCAATAAGAGCCAATTCAGGAAGTGATAGTTGATTTAATTTTTTATTAAAGTATATTTTTGAAGCTGCTTCTACACCATATGCTCCTGCTCCAAGGTATACATTATTCATATACATTTCCAGAATTTTATCTTTAGGAATCGTTTTTTCAATTCTTGTTGCGACTTCAAGTTCTTTTATTTTTCTTGTAAATGTTCTTTCGTTAGAAAGGAATAATATTCTTGCAAGCTGCTGGGTGATTGTACTTGCTCCCTGAACGGTATGCATTGCCATAACGTTTTGAATCGATGAACGTATGATACCAAATAAATCATAGCCGTTATGCTGGTAGAAATTTTTATCTTCGGTTGCAATGATCGCCTTTTGTAATGTCTCCGGAACATTTTTTAATTCGACTTTATCATATGTATACGCTGTGAACGTTTTTATAACTTCTCCGTCAGAAGAGTAGAATTGAGTTACTATATTAGGTTTAAAATCCTGTAAATGCTCAATTGGTGGCAAAGATGAAAGATATAGATTCATTGCAACAATTCCTGCTAAAAGAAGTGCAGTACAAGTTAAAATAAACATTTTTAAATTGCTAAAAAATTTATTATCTTTTCTCTTATTATTTCTTATTGTTCTGTTTTGGGCAGATGTTTGTTCTGCTCTGTACTTTTTGTATTGATCATATGAACCGGACATAATTTTTTCCTCTGTTAACTTGTTTATTATACCATAGAATAAAAATGTATATTATTAATATTAAATAATTGAAAATAATATGATTTTATTTGTATAATTTAAAATATAAGAGTTGAATATGTCAGATTTAAACAAAGATTTAGAAAATTTCAAAAAAGATGTGGATGAACTTGGCAATAAAGAGTTCAAGAATTTTGTTGATTTTGAAAATGAATACTGTAAGGCTATAAATAAAGGAACAGAACTAAGAAATTATGTAATTAATAATCCATCTTTATGTGACGAGAATTCGTTAAAAGTTTTGACAAATCAAAGTCAGGACTTTTCATTATTAAATGAAAAATTTAAATGTTTATATTCTGTTATAACCTTGACTCAACGCTTACTGCAGGAGTATGCAAAATATGAAAAATATTGTGAGGATAGTGGTAATTATGATGGTGCTATAGCAATATATGAGCAAATGTTCAGATTTAGCGGAAACTATTTCTATTATATAGATATAGCAAATATTTATAATAACAAATTAAACGATAAGGAAAAATGTTTCCAGTTTTATAAAGAATTAGAGAAATATCTTTCAAATTATGAACATTACTGGTGGCGTTATGCGATATTGTATGAAAACAGAGAAGATTATTTTAATGCACTTTTGTGTATGCAAAAGGCTATAAAGCTCGAATTAGAATATAAATATAATAAAAAGGAGGTAGAAAATGCCTAAAATATCTGTGATTCTACCGGTTTATAATGTCGCTCAATATATAAGAGAATGTTTGGATAGTATACTGAATCAAACTTTTAGTGATTTTGAAATTATATGTGTGGATGATTGTTCTACTGATAATACACCGTACATTATAGAGGAATATATAAAAAAAGATGAACGAATAAGAATGATTCGTCACCAATGCAATAGTGGTCCGGGGATTGCGAGAAATACCGGGATTGATGATGCAAAAGGCGAATATATTATTTTTATCGATTCGGATGACTCTGTTGATATAAAATTATTTGAAATTTTAATTAATACTTTTAATGGAAAAAATGTGGATTGTATTTGGTTTAATGCAAATATATATGACATTATAACTAAAGAAAAAAAAGCTATATTTTCTGATAGCGGTAAATTTAATCATGACGGATTATATGAAATTACACCGGATAATATATGCAATGGTGCAGACTACATATGGAATAAGATATTTAAAATGTCAGTTTTAAAAGAGTATAATTTAAGGTTCCCGAACTTCTATTTCGGTGAGGATTCACAATTTTATTTTGAAACTTTTACAAAAATAAAAAGTATTTTTTACATTCATGATTGTCTGTATCTCCATTATACAAGGGGTGAATCCATTGTTGAAAAAGCCAAAAAGGGTGAAGGGGATTTTAATGGAACATTTGATATATTCATGAATATATTTGAATATTGTAAAAATAATGGTCTTATCAGTGAATACAAAAATGCTCTTTGCCAATTGCTTGTAACTCGTATAAATAACAGAACTATAGAAGGGCAGAATGAAAAAATTCTACGTCTTGCCGATGACGTGTTAAGTAAAATAAATTTTCCGGAATGCTTTTCTCTTGAAAATTAAGTTTGTTTGATTTAATCTTAATAAGCTTGAGTTAATTAGGGAGATGAAAAGCATGTATAATGTTGCGATAATAGGTGCCGGTCCTGCGGGGATTTTTGCCGCTTTGGAAATTATGAAATTAAAACCTGATTGGAAGGTTGTATTAATAGAAAAAGGTCAGAGAATTGAAACAAGAAAATGTCCTTTGCGCCAGGGATCACCTAAATGTGTAAACTGTAAAAAATGCGGCTTACTATGCGGTTGGGGCGGAGCAGGAGCATTTTCTGACGGTAAATTAACTCTTACCCCGGATGTTGGCGGCCACTTAGCTGAATATATGACAAGAAAACAGGCTGAAGATTTAATCGGTTATGCTGATGATTTATATCTAAAATTCGGAGCGACTGATGAGGTTTTCGGAACCGATAGAAAAATTTTTGAAGAACTTGAACATCAGGCTGTTTTGGCTGAATTAAAACTTGTTCATTCTCCTGTCAGACATTTAGGAACTGAAAGAAGTTTAGATGTTCTTAAAAACATGCAAGACTATTTAGATGATAGAATTACTATTTTGAATAATGTTGTTGCAAAATCTTTAATTGTTGAATGTGAACAGGTTAAAGGTATTGAACTTGACAATGGTGATGTAATTTCAGCGCAATATACGATTATTGCACCGGGAAGAGAAGGGGCAGATTGGCTGACTCAGGAATTTGCAAAACACAAAATCGGTATGGTAAATAATGCTGTTGACGTCGGGGTGCGTGTTGAACTACCTGCACCTGTATTTGAACCGTTGACTTCAAAACTTTACGAATCAAAATTAATTTATCATTCTCCAACATTTGGAGATGAAGTTCGTACTTTCTGTATGAATCCGAATGGTGAAGTTGTTCAAGAAAATTATTCAGGTATTGCAACCGTAAATGGTCACAGTTATGCAAATTATAAAACTCCGAATACAAATTTTGCACTGTTAGTAAGTGAAAAATTTACTGAGCCGTTTAAAGAACCTATTCAATATGGTCAGCATATTGCAAGACTTGCAAATATGTTAGCCGGTGGAATTTTGGTTCAGAGATTTGGGGATTTGCTTGACGGCAGACGTTCAACTCCTGAAAGAATTAAAAATAGCGTAATTACTCCAACCTTAACTTGTGCAACTCCGGGAGATTTAAGTCTTGTTATTCCTTACAGACAAATGACAAGTATTATTGAAATGCTCAAGGCGTTAGACAAACTTTGTCCTGGCACCGCATCAAGGTACACATTACTTTATGGTATAGAAGTTAAATTCTATTCAGCAAGAGTTAAGTTAACAAATGAACTTGAAACAGAGGGTGTTAAAAACTTATTTACAATCGGTGATGGTGCCGGTGTAACAAGAGGCTTGCTGCAGGCATCTGCTTCCGGTGTTTATGTTGCAAGAACCATCTGCGAAAGAGGATAATTTAAGTGATTTGAGTGTTAACCCTCACCCGAATTTCTAACTTTCGCATTCTGCTCAAGTTGAAATTCTCCCCTCTCCCAAAGGTAGAGGGGTTGTCGTGTTATAATTATTTTATGAATAGACACTATACAAAAAATGTAAGTAAAAATGCTAAAGAGTTTAGACAAAATCAAACTGATACGGAAAGTATTTTATGGCATTATTTAAGAAACAGAGGATTAAATAATATAAAATTCCGCCGTCAAGTTCCTATCTATAAATATATTGCGGATTTTGTATGTATGGAAAAGAAACTGGTTATAGAACTTGACGGTTCACAACACCTTGAAGATAAAGATCTTGTTTATGATAAAAATAGAACACAATATTTAAACAGTTTGGGTTATAAAGTAATAAGAATATACAATAATGATATTTCAAAAAATATTAATGGTGTTTTAGAGTATATAATACAAGAATATACAAAGCTTTAATCCCTCCAGAGATACAAAGCAAATCGAAAAAAATTTTTTGTGTAAGCCTGTATGTCTTGGTTGATGTCAGCCCCCTCTACCTTTGGGAGAGGGTAGAATTTGTTAATGAACGATAGTGAATTTACAAATTCGGGTGAGGGTTTAATTTTAATAGGTTCGGATTTATTTTTGCAGGCATGTCCCGAACGGACATCCTTCGTTTGGGTTTATTATTGGGAAACCGTTGTGGTATGAATTTGGAACTGCAATTGTTGGGATTTGATACAGATTTTTGAGATTATTGATATTTGAGTTTTGGATATCTCTTTCTTCTATTTTTACCGGTGCTGCTGCGCCGCTGCAATATTCTTGAGTTTTAAGTTTTTCTATTGAACAGGCTCCAAAAGAACTGAGATTAATTGATATAAGTGATAAAATTGTGCAAATAACCATCTTTTTCATAAAATACCTCCAAAATTATTTTATGGGGGTTGTCTAAAATTTTTATCCGAAATTATATTAAATATAGTATTACTACGAACGGATAATTTTTTTATTTTGTTTTTTCTCAACTTTTTTTAAAACTTCTTTAAAAGGAATAATTGGCTCCATTTTGTATCCGCAATTTTCAGATAATGTTCCTCCCATTGCAAAAAGTTCTTCTTGGGGGTATCTTCTGCAAATTCCGGGGCGCCAAAAGTGTATTTTACATTTTTTTGTTTCAGGATCCAGATTTTTACATTCAAAAATTAATCCTAATTCATCTTTACCTATAATTTTTAAATCTGCATAAAATTTAAATAAATATTGAAGTTTTTCAAATTCTTTTTCATCTTGCAATACGTGTTTAAAATGTTTTACATAAATATGTGTGCAGCATTCTCCGCATCCTTTGCATTTGCCTGTGCGCCAGTAGTGTTTTTTTAGTATTTTTGAGTGAATAAATTTTCTGATTTTTTCAAACATAACTACATAATACAGGCAAAATTAAACTTTGTTGTAAAGTTTTGTAAACAAATATCATAAAACAGGCAAATATAAATCTTGAGGATAATTAAAAAAAGAGGAAAAACTAAAACATTTAACCTATATACAGTTTAACTGACATAATACTATAACATAACCAAAAAATAACCAACCTAGACCTCCAAAGAGGTCTTTTTTTTGAGGATATTTATTTTTGTAAATATGTCCTAAATAATTCTTTTCAATAGTTTATATATAAATGTTTTCATGCTAGGATTTTGTTGATAAGTATTGAAAAACAGTAGTACTTTTTATATTTAAAAAAGGAGAAAAGAAATTATGACAGAAAAAAGAGTATGGCTTTTCAAAGAAGGTAACGCAAACATGCGCGCTGAATTAGGCGGTAAGGGTGCTAACCTTGCTGAAATGACCAATTTAGGACTTCCTGTTCCTCCGGGGCTTACTATTACAACAGCTACCTGTATGGAATATATCAACAACGGTAACAAAATGCCTGAAGGTTTGATGGATGAAGTTAAATATTATTTGAAAGAAGTTGAAGCTCAAGCTGGTAAAAAGTTTGGTGATTCAACCAACCCTCTATTAGTTTCTGTAAGATCCGGCGCTAGAGTTTCAATGCCTGGTATGATGGAAACTATTTTGAACCTTGGTTTGAACGATGAAACTGTTGAAGCTATGGTTAAATTAACTAATAACCCTCGTTTCTGCTACGATTCATACAGAAGATTTTTAACAATGTTTGGGTCTGTTGCTTGGGAAATGGACAGACAAAAAT
>CACXDL010000005.1 GCA_902766395.1 uncultured bacterium | reverse complement strand
GCGATTAAGCGTAATTTCAACGCTGCTGTGACCGAGAAGTTCCGAAAGTGCCTTTACATCAAAGCCTAATTTGATACATGTTGATGCAAAAACATGGCGTAATGAATGATAATGAACTGACGGCAAATTTATGTTTTTTAAAATCTTAGCAAAACGATATTGCATTGTTCTTGGTTCAGTGGGCTTTTCTTCTCCTGAAAGAACAAATTCATTTGATTTTCCCTTAAATTCTTTAAGAAAATCAACCATATTCTCTGTAATAGGAATACTTCTTACTGATGATTCGCTTTTCGGGTCGGTAATTACAACCTTTGTTTTTGAATCACCATCATGACATTGTATTCTCTGCACCGTTTTTTTGACGGTCAAAATACGTTTTTCTAAGTCAATATCTTCCCATTGTAACCCACAAAGCTCACCAATTCTAACTCCGCTTGACATTGACAAAGCAATACCCAGTGTGGTATGATTGTGATTGTTAGAAACGTATTCCTGTAACTTCTTTTGCTCCGAATCATCTAAAAGCTGAATCTCAGGAGTCTTCTTCTTTGGAACTGTAACTCCGTCCATGGGGTTGAAAATATGATAAGTTGTTACTGCATATTTGAAAAATGACTTCATTAATATAATAATATCTGAAATATATCTGTTAGAAAGACCTTCTTTTTGTTTTAACTCAATAAAATTGTAAATATCATTAGAGCGAATATCGGATATATTTTTATCTCCGAAGTTGGGCAATATATGCTTAGTAGCCTTCATTGAGTAATTAGCAGATGTTGATTCTTTCACTCGATGCTTGGCATTGTTGTACCATTCGGTAAATAAAGAGGAAATTGTTTTTGTACACTCAATATTCTGTGATTCACTGTTATAAATTTGTTCAATTTTCTTACGTACTTGCTCCTTACTCTTACCAAAAATGTATTTAAACTTTCTTTTTCCGTTGGATTTTTTACCTCTGGGAATTCTTCCTTCCCAACGGCCGTCTTTACGTTTATAAATGTTATACCTAGCCATTAAGATTCTCCTTTTTGTGTATAAGTAACAAAATAATTATTCTAATTTTTACAAATAAATTTTCAAATTAATATTGTATTTTTTGACAAAATATGTTATTATAATTATATTGATAAATAATGTAATATGCAAATTGATATTTTAGGTTTTCGCAAAAGTAAGAATTTCACGAAATCGTATTTAAACTAAAGTTAGGTATGTTTATTATTATTTTTTTAAATTTAGTTATTCATTTATGGTAGCTATCCTTAAAAAAATGTACTTAAACTTTCTTTATCCGTTTTTTGTTTTACCTTTGGGAATTCTTCTTTCCCAAACAACCGCCCTTACGTTTTTTTGTTATATTGTTCTATAATTAGCACTTTCCTGTTTGTACATAATCAATAAGAAAATTGCTTGAACTTTTACAAACAAATTCTTAAAAAATCTTGTTTATTAAAACAAAATGTGATATTATTATATTAAAAGACAATCAAACAATCAAATCACTATATCTATTTTTACAAAAATAGATAATCTGAACAAGTTAAAATTATTTAATTTGTTTAGGCGGTTTTAGATTTCCGAGAGAGTGTGTGGAGTATTTATGAAAGACTAAGATATAGGACGGTAAGCACTTTAAATTTGGGTATTGTGATTGTTGGGTTATTCTTTTTTAGATTGGAGATCAGCTATGAATTATACTGGAGTAAAAAGTGATATTGACAAATTTCGGAGTTCGATGCAAAAAATAAATTTTTGCATCAATGCTGTTGCAGGTTTATAGAAAGGAGAGTGAGCGTCATTTCTAAAGTATTAAAAATCAACAATGGTGAATTGGAAGAAGATAAAAAAGTATCTGCGGCAGAAAAAATGTTTGATAGAACGGTTACAGTTATTATCTATTTATTCTCCGCTTTTATATTGGTTGGAGCAGTGCTGTTTGCTTTTAACACATCTCCGCAGAAGTCGATATTAGGATACAGATACTATACAGTTCTTACCGACTCTATGTCGCCTAAATACAGTACTGGTGACGTTGTCTTTGTTCGAATTGAAAGTGCCGAAAATATTGATGTTGGAGATGTTATAACGTTTAACCCATCTCTTAACAGCGAAGCTTACCTTACCCACCGTGTTACCGAAAAAATTATCGATTATCAAGGCTCCGGCGTTACCTGCTTTAAAACAAAGGGTGATGCAAACAATGCTGAAGATAGCTTCCTTATTGAAGAGGCAAGGGTAATAGGAAAGGTTACGCTCGGTGTTCCCAAACTTGGCTATATTATCCGTTTTGTTCAGCTTAGATGGTATTATGTAGTTGCAGTTGTCGTTATGGTAATTATTTTCATTAGATTGATGAAAGCATATTTTGCAATGAGTAACGACGAGGAAAATGATAATACATACAACCGTGCAGAGGGAATCACCAGTTCTGAACTATAAATTATTCATATTGCATTCTGTAATGTGAATAAAATAAATTTAGGAAATTGTAAAAGTCTTGGAATAGAATTTGTATGAAAACTGTATTTTTGAAATTAATTTTTTAATTTGTTGCTTTGTTACTTAAATGAGGTGGCAGATTTTTAAGTTGAAATCAAAAAATAGCTTGCAATTCAAAATGCTGAGTTTTACGAAGACCTAAAAATAAAATGTAAAGGAGATCTAAAACTATGGCTAGCAAGAAAAAAAGAAGAAGTGTGCTTATCGGCTCATGCGTAATGGCGGCACTCATAGTCGGTGCGTCTACCTTCGCATGGTTTACTTCCAGTGATGAAGTTACCAACCGATTGACAGCAAGTGCAGACTACGGTGTAACCGTAACCGAGGACTTTACACCGCCAGAGGACTGGGTACCTGGTCAGACAGTGACGAAAGCGGTCGGTGCTGTAAATACAGGCAATGTTGACGCTTTTGT
>CACXDL010000004.1 GCA_902766395.1 uncultured bacterium | reverse complement strand
GTTTATGAAGGACTTATGGGTAAGTCTTTTGAAAGGTGCAACTTTTGGAGGAACTATCGCACTGGTTAGCTGTACCTGCGGATACTTTGGCAAAGGCGGGGCAAAAGGTGTTGGTTTAGCAACAACAAAAGCCGTAGTTTGGTCTTTTATTGCTATTGTTGTGTGGGACATGGTATTTGCAATTTTATTTTTCTTTTAATATTTTAGGTAGGATAAATTATGAGTATAGAAGTAAAGAATTTAAAAAAAAGTTTTGAAGATAAAGGCGTTATTGATGATATATCTTTCAAGGTAAATAATGGGGAAATCCTTGCGATTGTAGGGTTTTCGGGCTCTGGAAAAAGTACGGTTTTAAAACTTATTTGTGGCTTGATTCCTTATGATAATGGAGAGATTATTACTTCTGACGGAGATATTGCAATGGTTTTCCAATATTCCGCGTTATTTGATTCCCTAAATGTAGCAGATAATATTTCATTTGCACTAAGAGAAAGAAAAGATTTAAGACAGCTATACTCAGAGGACCAGATTAAAGAAATTGTGGCCCAAAAATTAGAATTAGTAGGTTTACAGGGAATAGAAAATAAATACCCGTCTGAATTATCAGGCGGTATGCAGAAGCGAGTAAGTTTTGCAAGAGCAATTGTTACAAACCCTAAAACAATCCTATATGATGAACCTACTGCGGGCTTAGACCCGATGTCATCAACACTTATAGAAGATTATATTGTAAGGTTGAAAAAAGAATTAAACGCAGCTTCTATTGTTGTAACACACCAAATGTCAACAATAACAAGAACCGCTGATCGCGTTATTATGCTATATGATGGGAAAATAGTATTTGAGGGAACTCCTGAAGAACTGCTAAAACAAGATAACCCGTATACAAGACAGTTTGTAACGGCTTCTTTAGAAGGTCCTATGACAATGAAAGCATAATTTGTATATTTTACTAATTAAATATTTTATAGTAATATTCACTAGCGAGGTAAAAATATGAAAATGGAAAAAATTTTTAATAAAGATGTCATGGCTATTGACACTTATATAATGGTTAAACTAAAAGAGAAGACCGCAAATTTAAAGGATGGTTTAACAAAAAAAAACAGGGCGCCAATAGCACTTTCAATGGGTGCTCCAACTTCCAACCCTCCTCAGGCACTTATTGACAAATTAAAAGAATTTTTAACGGAAGATAATATTCATACTTACTCAGTAACAAGAGGTGAAAGTTATTTTAGAGAAGCAGTTTCTTCCAGAATGAAAACTCGTTTTGGCGTTGATATGGACCCAGATACGGAAGTTTGTTCTATCCTGGGAGCTAAAGACGGACTGGCAAACCTTATAAGGTTCATAATAGATCCTAAAACTGAAGATAAAGAAAAAGATATTATACTTATCCCGGATCCAGGGTATGCATCTTATTCTCAAATGATAAGATGTTCCGGAGGGAAAGATTATTCTATACCTCTCACAGAGGAAAATAATTATCAACCGGATCTTAATAACGTGTTAGAACAACTTATTGAAGACGGATATGATAAAAACAAAATAAAAGCTGTTATAATAAATTATCCTAATAACCCTCTTGGAGTTGGCGCTTCAAGACAATACATTCAAAGTGTACTAGATTTTTGCAAAGAACACGACATTCTTTTGATTTCAGATGCCGCATACAGCGATTTATACTATGAAGAATCTGAAAAACCTTTCAGCATATTTGAATTTAAAGGCGCAAAAGACATTGCAGTTGAATTATTTACACTATCTAAACCATATGCTGTTACAGGATGGAGATTAGGCTGGATTTGCGGAAACAGTGAAGTCGTATCAAGATTTGCAAAGGGTAAATCTACAATAGATAACGGGATATTTAAAGCTCTTCAAAAAGCCTGTGCATATATTATGACATCCCCACAGGGAGATGATTATATTAAAACGAGCAACATTGCATATAAAAGAAAAAGAGACATTATTGTTAAAGGTCTGCAGGAATTGGGATGGGATATTAAACCTGAAAATATACCTAACACAACGTTCTATTTATGGGTTCCGATACCAAGAAAGTATAATTCTTGCGTGGATTTTTGCAATGATATGCTTGAAAAATCCGGAATCGTAATAGTTCCCGGCAGCGCATTTGGCAAGTACGGAGAAGGATTTTTTAGAATATCTTACGTTTGCTCTGATGAAAAATTGCAAGAAGTTATTGACAGAATGAAAGCTGACGGATTTAGATACTAATTAAAATTTATGATATAATGACCGTATGAAAAAGCTTTTTTTAAAATTACTAATTATGATTTTTGTTTGCTCATTTGCACCCGTAAACGCAGATGAAGTAACAGATGATTACTTTGATATTGCGTCAAATTATTGTGTTGTCGGAGACTATAACTCTGCAATGGAATATCTTGATAAAATATTAAAAATTAATCCGCAAAATCAAAAAGCTCAAGATTTAAAAAAAGGCTTAACACATATCATTTCAGGAGATAATAAATCTTTCATTGATAATGTAAGCCCAACAATTAAACAAGCAATGGAATATAAAAAAGAAGGAAATGAAAATAAAGAATATTCTTTTCTAATACAGGCAACAAAAGAGTCAAATTCATATCTCGCCTATTACTATTTGGGGAATTTTTATAAGTCAAAAAATGATTATCAGAAAGCACTTGATGCTTTTAATTCCTCCTCTTCGGCCAGAGATGATTTTGCACCTGCATATTTAGCATCTGCCATCTTACTGCTGGAAATGGGCAAATATGAATCTGCACTAAATCCTATAGATAAATATTTAACATATAATCCAAATGACGATTTAGCTCTCGCTGTAAAATCAAGAGCAGAGTTTTCTTTAGGAAGAACTTCTGAAGCAAAAAGAGATAATGAAAGAGCGATATTAATAAATGATTGCGCGGAATACCAATTTGATAAAGCTAAAATTCTATATATTGAAGGGAATTATGCTCAGGCAAAAGAACTGTTTTCAAAATTGCTAAAAGACATACAGACATCAAAAATATATGAATATATGGCCCTTTGTGATTATGCCCTCAAAGACTATAACAATGCACTTATTAATTTTGATAAAGCTATCCTCTTATCTAATGATGACGAATATCTGGAAACAAGATATAATGAAGTAAAGCAAATACTGGAAACGAAACAAGATGCGCAAATATCTGAAGAATAAAAAAAAGAAATCAGATAACTTTTTTACAAAATTATTTAATGGTTTTGTAACTTTGTGCCTTACACTTGCAATGTTATGGGGACTCCAGGCATACAGTACCTCTACAGGTTTAAAATTCGCACAATTGAGTGATGTTCATTTTTCTGATTCTGCGCCAAATTCTACATTTAAAATGCTTGGAGATTCAGGAAAGATTTTGGATGATGCCATTAATCAAATAAACGAAGAAGATAATCTCGATTTTGTTATGATAACAGGAGATCTCATAGATACTCCATTTGAAAAAGAATTAAGAGCTGTTTTATCTCATTTAGATAATTTTAATAATATTCCGTGGTACTTTGCTTTTGGCAATCATGACAGATGTGTTGGCGGATATTTAACAACATCAGTTTATATGAAAATGCTGAAAGATTCTAACAAAAACTACAAATTCAATACACCGTATTATTCTTTTACTCCGAAAAAAGGTTTTAAGGTTATTGTACTTGATAACATTATTACGGATAAAATCACATCACAAGGCTATATTGGAGAAGATCAATATAGCTGGCTGAAAAAAGAGCTTGATAAAAGCTCAAAAAATACGGTATTGATTTTCATGCATATTCCTGTAATTGAACCTTTTCCAAGCCCTGGTCACAGGTTAAAAAACTCTTCTCAAATAATGTCTTTAATCGAAAGTTATAAAAATCCTATAGGAGTATTTCAGGGGCACTATCATGCGGCTAAAATAACGCAAAGGAACAATGTGTTGTATGTAAATTCTCCGGCATTAGCATCATATCCAAATGCTTTCAGAATAGTTAATGTCACAAATTATAAAGATAAAACTACTTTTGAATTTCGCTGGATGGAAACAAAACTTGCAAATGTTCAGAAAATGTCAAAAATATTAGTACTTGCGCCTTCTGTATATGAAGGCGACAAGCAAGATCGAGAAGGAATTTTTGAAATAAAAAAATAAAACAGAGGTTAATATGAGCAATATTAAAGTAAAAATTAGAGGTGTAAGAGGCAGTTTCCCGGTTTCTGACAGAAACTTTCTAAAGTATGGGGGAAACACTTCCTGTATCGAGGTTCAAATCGGAAACAACATAATTATACTTGATGCAGGCACAGGTATAGTAAAATCCGGAGATGAATTAGTACAAAAGTATATTACTTCTGCCATAAATCCTGAAAACAGGACAGATATTAACTCAACAATTTTAATTTCTCATATTCATCAGGACCACCTTTTAGGACTCACATTCTTTAAACCAATACATATCAAAAATTCCGAAATTACCATATGCGGAGAAGGAAACAAGGATCAAAGTTTAAAAGAAAATCTCTCAAATCTTGTATTTGGTAAGACATTCCCTCTTGATCTTGGCAGTCTTGCGTGCAAATTAAATATTGAAGATTTGCCAAATAAAGGTTCAATTGTAATAAATAAAAATGGAGAAAAAATAATCTCTGCTGTATCCCCCGAAGAAAATTCAGAAAATATTGTTATTACATTTTATAAATCCTATGTTCACCCACAAGATGGAGTGATGATATATAAGATATCATATAATGGAAAATCTTTAGTTTATGCAACAGACAAAGAATGCTATTTTGGAGGAGACAAAAAATTTATTAAATTTGCAAAAAATTGCGATTTACTTGTACATGATTCACAATACACAACAGAAGATTACCTTAATCCGAATTCGCCAAAACAAGGCTTTGGACATTCAACATTTGATATGGCAATTGAAATAATGAAACAAACAAATGCAAAACAACTATTATTTTTCCATTACGACCCATCCTATAATGATGAAAAGCTTGACCGTATTAAAGAACTATACTGTTCACAATATAAAAATGTTCAAATGACATATGAAGGTCTCGAAATAGATCTATAATTGAATTTATTCAAATTTTAATTATAAAGGTATATATGAAAAAATTTTTATCTGTAGCATTTATATTACTAATGGCAATTCCCGCATTTGCATCACCCGGGACAATCGTTACATACACAATAGATCCGGAAAAAAATGCATATGATCACAACAATAAAGGGATAATGTACGTTGAAGAAAAATGCTACTATGCTGCAATTCAGGAATTTAAAATGGCAATAAGCCTTAACCCTAAAACACAAGCAACAGCCGTATATTTTAATAATCTGGGAAAAGTTTATATGACAATAGGCTACCCTGAACTTGCACTCGACTGCTTTGAAAATGCACTGACACAATATAGTTTGAATTTTGAATATTATCAAAATCTGGTTGATTGTTATGATAAACTTGGCAAAACTCAGGAAAAACTAAACTTTTACAGACAAAAAACTAAGAATCCTGTTTCAAAAGTAATGCTTGGACTTTTAGAAGAACAAGCAGGAGATAAAAAAAAGGCTGTAATAATTTTGGATGAGTTTGCTCACTCGGAACCGGACCTAATAATAACTCCGGCAGTAAAAAAACATATACAACAACTTGTAGATGAAATAAATCAGATATAAAAAAGTTCGGGTCAATTTATAATCGACCCGAATATATGAATATTATTTGTTGTTTTGCCTATATCTTTCTAACAAGTTTGTCGGTTGATTATCTTCAGGCTCGACAACTTCTGTTTTTACATTCTTCAGATCTTCATTATTTTGAGTATTAGCATCTTTTCCTGTAAATTCAACTTTATCTTCTGCAGAATGTTTATTCATAATCTTTTCTACTTTACCTGCTAATGGAGTTGCAATAAACGGAACTAATATACGCTTAGCAAATATAGTAGCAGCAGCCAATTCAGTTACAAATTTGAATACGCCGAATGTATCGTTTTTGATACTATCATAACCACGTTTTAGAATATACTTCTTCATCGGTGTCAAACCTTGAGCTTTTTGATCTGCTCTTACTTGCTCTGCAAAAACTTTGAATGCAGCACCGGTCTTATCGAATACTTTGTTAAATAATTTATGGAAACATTTATCATTCAATTTTCTCATAGCAAAGAACATCCCAATTTGAGAAACAATCATTAAAATACCATTAGTTAAATCTAAAGCTGCAACAAATTTTCTTCTCTTTTCAGGAATCTTTTTGTTATTAATACTTTGAGTTACATACATTGCACATCCAACACCATCTTTAATTGCAACAGAAGCAATTGTAGATAATGCAAGAGCATTTACAGGATCTTTTTTAAACCAGCGACATAATTTCTTCTGAGGTTCCAACTTTGTTAAACCACCATATATTTTTGAACCAATGGAATTTATACTAACCATTATTTGTTACCTCCATTCTGTTCAACTTGCTGTGTCGAAGACTTTTTAGTTCCTGCAAGACCAGGGAAGAATATCTCCATAAATCTAGGATATACCCAGTTCAAAGCTGTACAAGTGATTGGTAATGTTATACATACTCCGATTAAAATCTTTGTAATCTGATTTGTACCCTTAAAGTGGTCATTTACATACCCTTTGAAGGTCTTAACAACATCTTTATAAACTTTATTTCCTAATGTTTCAGGACTTTCTGAAAAGACACCTAAATCACTTAACATTTTTACTAATTTACTATCTTTGCCTTCTAACAGACATTTATCAGATAATTTTTTAAGAGTTTCTTTAATAAGATTTTCATCTACATTTCCGGCTTCAATATCTGCCTGTGAGAATTTTAAGCTTTTGAAAGAGTCAATCAAGTCATCTAAACTCTTATTATCAGCTTTCATAAAATCGTAATACTTATCGAGAGAGAATTCCCCTCCGCATAATTTTTTCAATGTTTCAATACGTTTTAATGTTCTTGCACATCTGCTGACTCTGACAGCATCACATTTATTAATAATTTCATCTAAAAGCATTTCAACATCTTTATTTGACGCAGTTTCCTTAACTTGTTCTAAATATTGCTTTAATGCTGCCGGATCAGACGGGAGTTTTGCAGGATCTAATATTGTTTTTAACTCTGCCTCATTATCAGTAAGAATTTTTGCTCTATTTAAATAGAAAGGAATACCTTTTACTTCATCTTTTTTAAGCTGAGCAATCTCTTTGGCATAATTATCAATTTGTTCATTAACAACTTTTGCCAGGTCTTTACTATCAATAAATCTTTCTCCAATTTTTATTTTGCCCAGTTCTTCCAGGTTTTGAGCAACCGCTTGAACCTGAGCTTCAGATCTGTACTTTATCAACCTTTTTATTGTATCAGCCTTTGATTCACCCTTTATAGGCTCTAAAGATGCTTCTGTTAACAATTCATCTAAAGTTTTTGTTTTTAATTCTTTATCAATTTGTCTGCCTAAATAACAATCTTTATACTGATCTTTTTTATATGAATCAGAATTTAATGCACTTCTGTCAAGCAAAGTCCAAAGATTTTTAGAATATTCAGGATTATTTGTCCAATTATCTAATACTTTATCAATATACTTTAATATAGGTGTCTGAAGCAAAATTGCCAATGCTGCAGAAATAGGTTGACGCATTGCGGTATATGCTTTTGTTCTGTTTACTTCTTGTTTTTCCTCAGGTGTAGCATCCTTATTTGCTTTTACAAACGGGTTGAATGCAATCGGAATAGGAGCAACAAAACCCGTACCAACTGCAGTGATAACAATACCACCTTTTTCACCTTCCAAAGATTTAAAACGGTTTATAAAATCAATCCACCATTTTTCTCTTTTTGGAAATAGTTCCAAAAATTTATCCTTGACACCGTCCATTAGATTTACAGCAGCTTTTGGACTTGCACCTGTAAAAGATGTAGAATCAACTGCCGCAGGTTTGGACAACAGATTTGTACTAAGTAAATCATGTTCTAAAAGAGATTTACCTTTTCCCCCTGCAATGTTATTTTGTACTATGTCTACCTTCATAACTACCTTTTCAGACCTTCCATTAATATAGAGTTCAAAAATCAAAAAAAATTGCTATTTTTCTTTTAAATATGAACAAATATTAAGTTATATTTTTATCCCCAATTAAATTTCCTATATTTCTTTAAATATGCGCTTTTTGAAAAATTCTAAATGCAGAAAATAAATTTGTAAATAAATAATTATATTTATAAATAACAAGTCATGGGTGTTTTACCCATGACTTGAATAAATTACTTATTATCTTTATAGAATTGATCCATAGTTGCTTTTAATTTTGACATATCGCCAAAATCAGAATTTTGCAAACGTTCGTATGTATCTTCTTTTGTATTAACCATAAATACAGTCGGGAACGCATTTATACCATATTTTTCTACTGCATCTGCGTATTTTTCATCTTCTACATTGACTTTAACAAAATTATATTTATGTTTATACTGCTTGTATAATTTTTCGTATATTGGCATAAATCTTATACAAAAACCACACCAATCAGCATAAAATAACAACAACATAGGCTTATCTTGTTTAATAGCCTTGTTATAATCTATACCAATTTTGTACTCTGAGGGTTTTTTGGTAGGAACGTTTGCAGAAGGACGTTCAGCCTTTGCTGCAGGAGCTTCTCCACCATTTGCAATTATATTTTTAACTTGAAAAGTGCCAACTGCACTAAAAATATTTGCAATAAGTATTAGACAAAGCAAAGAAGTTATAACTGCATGCTTTTTGTCTATGTTCTGAAATTTTTCTTTAAAACCCATAAATAATTCCTCCTATTCTATGCTCTTAGTATACCACCAAAAGCAGATATGAAAAGGAGTTTTACATAAATTTATAAGGAGTAAGTTTACAAAACTTTACACATGGGTTTAAAAAGTATATATTATGGTATATACTATATATATACCATTCTTATCTCGTGTTACATACCCCAAAGCGGCCGGAAAAATCCGCTCAAATTCTGTTGCAATAAGAGGAGTTTAATTTATGCGAAAAGAAGAAAAACTTATTGAAATGAAGAAGTGTGTACGTCAGTACGAAATCGAAGAAGCACCTTATGATGGAAACATCAGAAATTATTTGAGAGAAATATCATCTTATCCTCAATTGACACAGCAAGAGGAAAGAGAACTTGCAAGACAAATTGAAGAAGAGGGTAGTGTTGATGCAAGAGCCAAACTAATTCTATCAAATTTAAGACTTGTAGTGAGCATTGCAAGAAAATCTATCCACATGTCCAATTTACCTTTTATTGACCTGATTCAGGAAGGAAATTTGGGCTTAATGATAGCAGTCGACAAATTTAACTACAAATTAGGATATAAATTTTCAACATACGCAGGATGGTGGATTAAACAAGCGATGTTCAAAGCAATTTCTGAACAATCACACTGCATGAAAATTCCTGTATATATACAAGAAACTCTTTCAAAATACTCAAAAATTAAATCTGAGATGGAACAACACACAAACAAACAGGTAAAAGTTGAAGAAGTTGCTAAAAAAATGAATGTAAGTGCAGAAAAAATTGAAACATTTTTATCTGCATACACCAAAACCATTTCAATAGAGAGCGGTATCGAAAAAAATGATGGTAAAGAAATGAATGTTGCAGACATTTTAGCTGATAATAAATCGTTGATTAGTGAAAACATAGAATATCAAGGTTTGAAAAATGATCTTAGCAACGTAATTTCAACATTAAAAGACAGAGAGCAAAAAGTTATAAAAATGCGCTTTGGGTTAGACGATTCGGATAAATATACTCTTGAAGAAATCGGGAATATTTATGGAGTAACCAAAGAATGCATAAGACAAACAGAACTTAGGGCTCTAAAGAAAATGAAAACAGCAGGCGAAGAATTATTAGCATGCTATATCATTTAAAAACTTCTTAATTTCTCGTGTTTATTAAATCCTTTTGCTAAGCTCCCATATGGGGCTTTTATTTTTTCCAATACGGCTTGAATTTAATAATTTTTTTATATATATCATCGTAATTTCCTTTAAAATTTAAAGCTCTGTCATCAACAATTACAGAAGCAAAATTGTTTTTGGACGGTGAAACATCATATACAAGATGATCTATTTTATTTTTAAATAACCATTCCTTCACGCGATTTTTATCTCTGACTGTAAAAATATGTATTAAGAAATTTTTACTTAGCCTTTCTAAAAATTCTTTTGCACCAGATTTTATAGAGGAAATTTCATCCTCTCTATATACGCCGGAGTAATTATTTAAAACCCCATCTAAATCAATGCTTATAACTTTTTTAATCATATTACCCTTTAAGATACCCCAACATATTAGGGTATCTTTTCAGAGTTTATCATTATTATCATAATTATGCAAGAAAATTCTAAAAAGCTATACAAAACTATTGGAAAAATATTACACAATGAACGAATTAAATCAGGCATAAAATATACTGATTTCTGTTATGAAAATGACATATCTATGTCAACTTACGATAATATAATAAATGGCAGTAAACAAATAACTTTTTTCAATATAGCAAAGGTTGTAAAAGCTCTAAATCTTTCATTTGAAGAATTTGGAAGATATTTAGATAAAGAATTGCCTGAGAATTTTTTAAATCAAGATTAATATTCAATACCTTTTCTTGCGGCAATACCTGTATCCCAGTAATGTTTAACAGGTTCTATTTTTGATACAAGATGCGCAATTTCAACTATACGGGGATGCGCATTTCTGCCGGTTAATACAATTTCCATTTCATCCGGTTTATTTAAAAGGGTCTCTATAACCTCATCTTCATCCAAAATATTCATATCTATTGCGATATTTGCCTCGTCCATAATTATAAGGTTATATTCATTATTTTTTATCGCCTTTTTTGCAAGTTCCCAACCTTTGCGGATTTCCGACACATCTTCTTCCGTTTCATTATCCATATAAATAATCCTGTCGAGTCCGGCCTGAACAATAGTCAAATTGTCAGAAATTGATTTTGACAATTGCCTGAAGGAATTTAACTCTCCATAGTCATCTCCACCCTTGGTAAACATTATTATCAATACTTTCCAATTTCTTCCGAGAGCACGCATTGCAAGTCCTAAAGAAGCAGTTGTTTTGCCTTTACCGTTTCCCGTATACACCTGTATGTAACCATGTTTATCCCAATTAGGATTGATTAATTTTTCGTTTATATTTTCTACCATTTTCTCAGAGTTTATTATATATTAAAACAATGAATAGTAAAAATGAGTTAAGAACTGTTGCAAAAGAAATAAGAAAAAATCTGGATATCGAGAAAATATCTTCAACTTTAATAGAAAAACTTATTAAGCATAATTTATACAAAAATGCAAAAAATATCTTGATATATTACCCTTTAAAACATGAAATAAATCTTTTGCCGCTACTAAAAGATTCCTCTAAGAATTTTTATCTCCCTAGAGTCAACGGGAAGAATTTAGACATTTGCCCGTATAAAGAAGGAGATAAACTTATAATATCATCTTTGAAAATACCTGAACCAATCTCAGAAAAAGATAATCTTGATAATATGGATCTCATAATTGTTCCTGCACTTATTGCAGACAAAAGAGGTTACAGAATAGGTTATGGTGGAGGATATTATGACAGATTGCTTAAAAATAATAAAAATGCAAAAACTGTAACTCTGCTGCCATCTGAATTAATAACAGAAAATTTAATTCACGAAGAACATGACATAAAAATTGATTGTATTCTCCACACTTGATTTTTTATTTTAAATATGATATTCTATACGCACAAGAGGTGAATTATGAAAAATACATTACGACGTAGCAGACACAGATTTGGAGGCTTGTTTTAAATTTAAAACAAACATTACGTTGTGATGAGAAATAAATTTTAAAACGGGGCCTTAATAAAAAAGACCCCGTTTTTTGTTACAAATATTTAAAAATAAAGTGTAAAAACAGCAATTATGAAAATTTACAAGTTTTAAAATAAAGGTGAAGGTAGAAGTAATGATAAAAAATACAACTCGACGGAACTCAACTATAAAGGCGAATGCTCCAATCGTCAGATTAATGAACTTAGTTTGGGGCTTGTAATACAGTGTAGTTGAGATGAGATTGTGCATAAAATTGCATAATTTCACAAAAGGAAAGAAAATGATACCAAAAATTAGTGCAAGCGAAATATATTCAGTATTAGGAAATAACAGTTCACTTATCCCGTTAGGAATAAAAGATGTCGCCAACAGTTGCGGACTTACGGCAGCTTCATACATTGCAGGTGACAAACTTGAAGGAAAAGACAGATTTATTGACGAGTTCGGAACTCAGGCTATATGGTTAGGCGGAATTCCGGCATATAAATATGCAATAGATAAAACTATTTTTAAACACGCAAAATTAGATCCAAAAGTGGATGTAAGAATTTTAAAAGATAAGCAAATTTTAAAAGCAGCAATAGAATTTGCTCCTACCGATAAAATTAAAAGCAGCATACAAAATGCTATTCAACACCAAAAATTATTCAAAAATCTTACTTTGGCAAAATTTGGTCTCTCAACCGTAATGACAGCATTAACATATTTCGGTTTGACAAAATTCAGACATAAATATACAGAAAATCAGGTCAAAAAAGATTATTACGAAAAGAAAAAACAAGAAAGCAAATTTTCTTTCATAGGACAAAGTGTTCCTTTCTCATCATCTTTTGCCAATGTACACAAAGACCCGAATATAAATAAAGATAAAGTATCTTTTACCGGATTAAAAGATTTTATGTTTGATCCTGTAAAGAATTTAATGCTTGTAGATGCAACAATTACAAGTGAAAGACTTACACATGCAAGAAATCCTCAGGATTTGATGGGGTATGCAATAAAAGAAGGAAGTTTCTGGCTATTTATGTACGGTGCAGGAAAAATGATTTCCGATGCACTTGAAAAACATACAGAGAAAAAATATAATAAATCAATTGATCTTGATGCGAGAGTAATTGAATCAGAGGAATTAAAAACTGCACTTTCAGACGGAACATTGAAAAAACATTTAAAAGATTTTAAAGCAGCAGATTTATCTGACGTTGATATTTACAAATATTCTGTAAATCCAAAAACAGAAAATGTCGTTGTAAAAATGGCCAAAAAATCTGATATTTTACCTATGCTCAAAACTTCATTATTTAAAAAATCAGACACTATCGTTGACACAAGAGGATATATTGATTTATCTGACTTAAGAGGAATTGCACAAAAATTAGAAAAACTCCTTGGTCAATACGAAAATTCAGGAGAAGATCTTGATACATTCATATCATCAGTTAGAAAACTTAAAAGAAGTTCTGTAATAAAAAATATGGGAGCATGCATTGGCGCGTTAGGAATAATTGCTCCGGCAATAATGCTTGCAGTCAGAAAATTCGGAGACAATTCTGATTATCAGGTTAAAAAAGATATTGAAGCAAAATTAGAAAAAAATATTGCATAGTAAAACTATTTACATAAAAAATATCTCTTGATATAATAACCCTGTCAGTTTAACGAAAGGATGTTTATTATGGAAAAATGGGTTTGCAGCGTATGCGGATACGAATATGATCCGGCAGAAAATGATGGAGTAGCTTTTGCTGATTTGCCGGATGATTGGACTTGTCCTCTTTGTGGTGTTGGTAAAGACCAATTCGAACAAGCATAGCTAATACACAAATATAAAGTTTAAATACGAATAACAGGGCTTAAAGAAATATTTCTTTAAGCCCTGTTCATAGGGTTAGTTATTAGGATAAAGTTAATTAGTTATCTTTTAATTAAGCCTGCGCATGATATTTTGGAGCCCAGTCTTTAATATCAGCATCTCTAGCTTCTTTAGCAGCTTTCAATTCATCTGCGATTTCTTGTTGTTCTACTTGAAGCTTTTCTTTTTCGGCTTTTAATTCTTCTTCAATTTCATTTAAGTTCTTTTCTTCAATTTGAGCAGCCTGTTCTCTGCCTTGAGTATACAAAGTCCTCATAATATAATTATTCATCATCTGTTGTTGTTGAGGATTTTGTGCTCCGCCCATTTGCTGCATATAGAATTGTTGATAAATAGGAGCATTTTGCTGCATATACTGCATTGCACTATTGTGAGCAAATGCCAAGTAACCCATTGTTCTTCCCATCATTGAACCAGGAGATCTTAATAAATCCGCTACCGTAATAGACCCCTTGCTTACCATGGTGGAATATTTTTGTAAATCCCTCATCCGCCTTGTGAGTTTCGTTAACTTGTATTCAACTTCATGTTTCTGATGAATCAAGTCATGAACTCTTGCGGTAAACATAAGAATACCCATAGTCCTAACCTACCTTTAACCTTTTTAACTAACCTTAATTTTCTAACCTACATCTATATAAAAACATGCAATTTCAAGTAATTGCATGTTTTCAGATGTTTATTAAGTTTTGTTAAGCTGACCTATGAAGGAACTTTTTCTACGACTTTATCAATTAAACCGTATTCTTTTGCTTCATAAGCAGATAAATAATGGTCTCTTTCACAATCTTTTCTTACCTTTTCAGGATCCTGACCTGAGTTTTTCGCAATAATATTAATTAGCATATCTTTCATTCTGCGAATTTCTTTTGCTTCAAGTTCTATATCTGTAGCCTGACCCTTTGCACCACCTAACGGTTGGTGAATCATTATTCTTGAACGAGGTAAAGACATTCTCTTTCCTTTCGCTCCGGAGCAAAGCAAAAATGCCCCCATTGATGCTGCTTCACCAAGACATATTGTGCATACATCAGATTTTATAAGATTCATTGTGTCATATATAGCCATACCGGCAGTAATTACACCGCCGGGGCTGTTAATATACAACATAATATCTTTTTCAGAATTTTCACTATCTAACAATAACAATTGGGCTACAACAGAATTTGCAACTTCATCATCAATTTCTGTTCCTAAAAAGATTATTCTTTCTCTTAATAATCTTGAAAAAATATCAAAAGATCTTTCGCCTCTTGAGGAAGCCTCAATTACTGTAGGGACATAACCCATTATCTTCATATATGTTTCTTGATCCATTTTTATACTCTCCTTCTTTATGAATTCTATATCAAATAGCTGGTTTTTTCAAGTCTTATAGCCTATCGGACTTTTTTACAGAAAATAAAGCAGATAAAACAACGCCTATGATCCCGACAACAAACAACACTATAGAAATTAACTCCGGGAACGGTAAATTCCCAATATTTAAAGTACTGTCTATACGGATTCTCTCAACAAAAAAGCGAATTAGAGCATAAATTGTAATATAAGAAAAAAATACCAACCCGATCATCTTTTTGCCAAATTTATTTAACAAAAACAGCAAAATTAAAAATGCGGAGAAATCTAAAATACTTTCGTACAAAAAAGTCGGATGAAAATATTGCATACCAACGTACTCCGGCAACCTTTTTGCCGGGGGAATAAATAAGCCCCAATTTTGTGAAGCCGTAGGATATCCGTATGCTTCCGAATTAAAATAATTTCCCCAACGGCCAATTGCTTGCCCAAGTATCGCAGCACAAGCAACAGGATCCATTATACTGAAAAATGGAATCTTATATTTTTTGTGTATAATAATTACACTCAAAATTCCACCAATAATTGCACCATGAATAGATAATCCGCCTTCTCTTATATATAAAATCTCGGCGGGATGGCTAAAATAATAATGGAAATTAAGACAACAGAAATATATTCTTGCACATAAAATACCCAAAATAATTATCAAAGAACCACATTCAACAATCAAATCCTGCTTATACTCAGGATTTATTTTATTAAATAAAGCGTTTGCACAAATTATACCGACAAAAATTGCAAATGCTAAAATTATCCCATACCAATAAACAGGCATTGCTAAAATATTAAATGCAACATCATTGGGAGCAGGAATAATCATTATAAGAACTACTCCTTATTTTGCTTTTCAGTCTTACCCTGTAATATTTCTATCTGGTTCAAAACTTCTTCTTTATCTTTTGCATCCGGCTGCAATTCAAGATATTTTTCATAATTTTTAATAGCAGAATCTTTTAATTCATTAACCAATGCTCTTTCTTTTTCAGACATCTCATATTTTTCATCAAAATTTATATCGTCTGACTTTGGAGTATACAACTTTCCATCGACATTCATTCTGACTCTGCCCTGTTCCATATCTACAGATAAATTATTTTCTGCAGTAGCCAAAGAATAGAAAATATCAGCGTTATCCGGTTTAATTTTTAAGGCATTTTTATATTCTTCAATTGCATTTATATAATCTTCGGCTTTTGTATATGCAACAGCAAGATTATAATGAGTTTCAAAAACAGATGAATCTAGATCAAGACTTGATTTTAGACGTTCAATAGCAGATGCATAATCGCCCTTTTCCATATAAGAAAGAGCTTTATTATTCAAATCCTGAACAGCAAAACTATTAATACAAGCGGTCGAAACAACTGCTACAAGGAGCACACAAGCAATCAATAAAGTTTTTTTCATTATCAATCTCTCCCTCGAATAACAAATAATTTAAAGTTATTATAATTTAATAATAAAAATATAGCAAATTTAATAAGTTTAAGTTACAATAAATACATAATTTATAGGAGAAGTTATATGTCAAAAGATAAAGTTGTGCGTCTTGGCTCTAAAAAGAAAAAAGAAGAAGAACAAAAGAATACAGAACAAAAAAGCAATCAAGACGGATTAACATATTGCAGCTTTTGCGGCAGACCAAATACACAAGTTATTAAAATGGTGAAAGGACCCGGTGTAAATATTTGCTCAGAATGTGCAATGATTGCCGTTCAATACCTTATACTTAATGATAGAATGCCCTCTGCAGAAGCCCAGCAAATTTTGGATGCATTCTGGGGAAAGGCAAGATAATAAAACATGAAATTTAAACAGTTAAATCCTTTTGAATTAAAATCCGCAATAGTAAAACTACTTGAACAGATTAATTCTGTTAATGATATTCAAAACTGTCTTAATGATATTGAAACTTTGGATGCTCAAGAGGATAAAACCTTAATTACAAAATTATTATTTAAAGAACTTGCAAATGCAAAAATAGAAAAAATTCCAATAATTTGTTTTCTGCTGGAACATTTCACTCAAAAAGATGATCTTATAAAAGGTTTATGGGAAGCGCTGCAAAATAAATCGATTCAAGGAGAAGCCAAAATAACCATTTTGAATTTATTGAGAGAACTTGATGCAGATTGGTCTTACGAATCGTGTGAAGAATACCTTGATGATGCGGAAGAGCTGTTAGACGCAGGAACAAAGCAACTTTTAAATACTGCAATTATAAACCCTGAAACACAAATAGATTTTATGGATTTTATTGCATCTATAAAAACAGAAGATCAGATAACTTTAATAGAATCTCTTGCTCAGGATTTTGGAGATGACGAATTGGCTAACATCTTAATCCCTGTATTTGAATCAAAACCAAATTCAGCTATTGGGAAAGAAGCCCTAAAACTTCTTGGCCAAACAAAATCAGAACTTGCACTGCACACTCTTGAGCATATGCAAAAATATACCACAGGAGAACTTAATCAACTTATAAGAAAAAATCTTGCTATTCTGAAAATGGCAGGTATAAGAGAAGATAATACAAAAGAATTCTACAAAAAAATTCTGTCAAACAGTAAACCTGACAAATTTTATATTACCTATCCTGACGGACTTGGCGATATGGCTTTAATTTGCACAAGACTAACACAGGATGAAAAAATTCGTTTTATTTCAATAGTTATAAACATAGATGCAGGAATTAAAGACTGTTTTGGATTTTATGAGATTTCTCAATTTGAATGTAACAAAATTCTCGAAAGATTTTTAAAAGACGAAAAAGTTGCAAGTATTCCGCCTTCTGCATTTTTAACAATATTACACAACAGCGAACTTAATACTATCAGAAAATTCGGTCAAAATTGGGAACTGCCGTATGAGTATGTTTGCTGGAAAAATTTGTTAGTTGATATTGATTATGAAGAAAAACCAATAGAACAAATAGTTAAAGAACAGATTTCGCCGGCAAAAATTACTGAAAGCATCTTTGAAAACCTTGGTAATATGAAAATTTCATCACATTGGTTTTTAGATGCTCATTATAGTGACGAATTCGAGGAACTTATTAAAAGTATTAAAACCGAACAGAATCTTGATAAACTTGTAGAAAAGAATCTGAATAAAATATTTTATGAAGAAGAAAAAATATCCTGGCAATACAAATTAG
Source organism: uncultured bacterium (assembly GCA_902766395.1). Taxonomy (GTDB): domain Bacteria; phylum Cyanobacteriota; class Vampirovibrionia; order Gastranaerophilales; family Gastranaerophilaceae; genus Zag111. Next base: position 24,392 of record CACXDL010000004.1, on the reverse strand, counting down.
TTATATGTGCATACATAAAATATGTAATCGGCAAGGAAGATGAAGCCGGAGAAATATACGGACTTGCATTGAATGAAAAACTAATGGATGAATTTTTTAAACATATACTGCAACGGAGCATATATGAATATCTTTCACTAATTAAATACAACAAAAGTGCAAACGAAGAAGAATTCTCTCAGGATTTAATTGATCAGAAAATAGACTATATCGAAAAAATGTGGGTAAAAACTAATGTATAAAATAATGGCTCTGGATATAGGAACAAAAAGAATCGGAATTGCAATAAGTGATTTTTTACTTATGCTTGCCAATGGACATTCTTATATTCAAAGAAGTCCTGAGAACGAAGCACTTGAAAAAATATATAAAATTGCAAAAGAAAATCACGTAGAAAAAATTGTTATCGGTTTACCGCTAAATATGGATGGAACCAAAGGCGCACAAGCCAAAGATTGTGAAGATTTTGCATCAAAAATCAAAGGATATGAAATTATATTTGAAGATGAAAGACTCACATCAGATAGCGCAGAAGAAAACCTTCGCAATAAAAAAATAGACTTTAGAAAAGATAAAGGACTGGTAGATATAGAAAGTGCCTGTATTATACTGGAGCAATACCTGTCACGAAAATAAACTTTACACATACTTGAAAGGACTATTTCATTATTATATTATAAAGGTCAAAAGGAGAAATATATGTCAGAAGAAGAAAACAACATTATAGAAATTACTGATGATGAAGGCAATTCAATCAACTGCGAATTATATGACATCATTGAGTATGAAGGGAAACAATATGCTATTTTAGTAGAAGCAGATATCGCTGAAGACGAAGCTGAAATGGTTTTGATGCGCTACCTTGAAGAAGATGGCGAAAGTATTTTTGAAACTATTGAAGATGATGATGAATTTGAAAAAGTTTCACAATACATTGAAACACTTGAAGCCGATGAAAATGAAGAATAAAAAGGATCATTACATTGTTTGAAAAATTTACGGAAAAAGCTCTAAATGTAATAGTAGAAGCACAAAATATTGCTATATATGATCATAGCGATAAAGTTTTGTCTGAGCATTTACTGCTGGCTGTAGTAAAAGAAACAAAAGGTTTCTGCGCAAGAATATTCAGCAGCTACAATATTACATACGAAAGACTTGCCAAAGAAATTTATATGACTTTGGATATAGAAGAATCAGACCTTAATTCATCCATTCCGTTTAGCGAAGACTTTAAAAGAATTCTAAAGCGCACTATGGATCTTGCTGATGAGTCAGGAAATTCTACCGTTCATTATGAACATATAGTGCTTGCAGTAATAAATGATAAACATTCAAAAATTTCAATGTATCTCGAAAATTTAGGATTTGATATTGACAAATCAAGACCACTTATAGAAAAACTTGTTCAAAGAAAAGTAAAAAAAGATTTTCACCCTGAAATGGATGAAAATAAAGAACCAAAAATTGACCTGACAAGTGAAACCGATTCTCTTTTTGACAATGAAAAGTCATCAAAAGTATTTGAAAGAGCGGTTTCTAAACTGTCTGCATCTAATTATGAAATTTTGGGAACAGAACAAATTATATCTTCAATTTTAGAAGATAAAGAATCTCCTCTTGCAAATATACTATCAAATTTTGGAATAACAGAAAGCATCTTTGAAGAAAAACTTTCTAAAATTAATTCCCGTACTTCCGAATACGGAGGGCGTCAAGTAGTATTTACACCAAATGCGTTCACAGCAATGAGCCTTGCGCTTCAGACAGCAAAAGAACTCGGATCATCTGAAGTATTACCTGAACATATGATTTTGGGACTGCTAAAATCAAAAAAAGGTGTTGCATACGATATTTTTAAAGAATTAAGAATTAATGACGATGATTTGGCTCACACTATTATAAAACCTATTGAAAAAGAAATGCCTGAAACATTGACAATTCTTCGTTTAGCGAAACAAGAAGCAAGAAGAATGGGTAAAAATATTGTCGGAACAGAAATGTTCCTTTTAGGAATTATTGGAGAAGCTACCGGTATTGGTGCTCAGGTTTTAACTGAACTCGAAATAAATATTAAAGATGCAAGGGTAATAGTTGAAAGAATGATAGGATTTGGAAATGATTATTTTGACTCAGAAATAACTTTCACTGAACGTGCCAAAAGAGTTCTTGAATCTGCCTGGGAAATAGCTAAAAAGGCAAACAAAACCAAAATTGAATCTTCGGATTTGCTATGGGCAATTACAACAGAAACTTCTTCAACTGCTATGCAGGTATTAGAACAACTGGGGACTGATATACTTGAAATCCGCGAAGGAATAAAAAAACACCTTCAAAAATAGTTTATTATGAATAAAATTTCTCAAAATTTAAAATCATTTTTAGAAGAATATAAAATTGACGATCCGGGATTCACATATCTTGTTGCTTTTTCAGGTGGATACGATTCAATGTGTTTGCTTGATGTTTTGAAAAAGAATACCAAAAATCGAATCATAGCAATACACCTAAATCACAATTGGCGAGGAGAAGAAAGTGATTTAGAGGAAATAAACTGCGAAAAATTCTGTAAACAAATCAGTGTAGAGTTTTACAGCGAAAAATTACCTATAAACACCCAAAAAACAGAAACAGATGCGCGGAACGCCAGATATAATTTTTTCAAAAAATGTGCTGATAAATTTGATAGCCAAATAATATTTACTGCTCACAACAAAAACGATAATGCAGAAACATTGATTTTCAGAATTTGTCATGGCACAGGAATAAAGGGATTAGAAGGAATTCTACCTAAAAGAGATATTTATTACAGACCTCTTTTAAATATTTCACGCAAAGAAATTGAACTATACTGCAAATTAAATAATCTTACCCCTAACAATGATTCCTCAAACAAAGACATTATCCATAAAAGGAACTTAATTCGTACTAAAATTCTTCCGCTGATGGAAGAAATAAATTCCTCCGTACCGGAGTCGATAAATTCTCTATCTAACGCGGCAAGAGAAGAAAATGAACTTATTTATGAATATTTATCGCTTATAAAAAAAGAGATTTATAAAGATAATAAAATAAATACAAAAAAATTTATTAATCTTTCAAATGCTCTGCAATTGAGAATTTTGTATGAAATAATTTCTCCTCTTGTACCAGAAAACTACGATAGAGAAAGATTTTTAACACTACAAAAATTTATACGAAAAAATTGTTCTTCGAAATCAGGAAAAACAATCTCCGTAACAACAGATAAATGGTTGTTTATAAATACAAATTTCATAGAAATAATTAACAAAAAAAACAAAAAAAATATTCATATTGATATAAAAAAAGTCGGAGAATATAAAGATGGAGGAATTACTTTTAATATTTCAGAATGTGTTTCAGGCACTGATGAAAGCCATCGCATGGATGGCAAGCCTGTTTACGTTGATTTGCGGGGATTGAACTTTGATTTTGAACTGAGAAACAGAAAAGATGGGGACATAATACAACCATTTGGAATGACAGGAACACAAAAACTAAAAAAATATCTTAATTCCAGAAAAATACCTAACCATAAAAAAGATGATTTAATTCTTCTTGCACAGGGAAATGAAATATTATGGGTATCAGAAATAGGTATTAGTGATAAAATTAAAGTAACAGATAAGCCAACACATAAAATAACAATAAGAAGGTAAAAATGGATATTAAATTAGAAGAGCTAAAAATTTTATTTGACGAAAAACAAATCAGAGAAAAAATAAAAGAACTTTCCGCAAAATTGAATAAACTATATAAAGGAGAAGAAGTTATTGCAATTTGTGCTCTTAAGGGGGCAGTTATTTTTGCATCAGATTTAATCAGAGAGTTAAATATGCCTTTAAGAATTGAATTTATCAGATTATCAAGCTATGGCTCTTCTACAAAGTCATCGGGGAAAGTTAATGCCGTAGATATCAAATTACCGGATTTAAACGAAAAAAATGTACTTATTATTGAAGATATTGTCGATACCGGACTAACTGCCAAATTTTTGGTAGATTTTATCCACATGAATTTTCATGTCAAATCTTTAAAATTTTGTTCGCTATTAGACAAAAAAGTCACCAGAAAAGTTGAAATTGAGCCTGATTTTTACGGATTTGATATTGACGACAAATTTGTAGTTGGATATGGATTAGATTATGATGAGCATTATAGGAATCTGCCATATATTGCATACAAATAGCATATTTTAATTTTACAAAAAAATATTTTAGGATAGAATATAAAAGTGGGTTAAATAAGCCAGAAGGAGAAAGATTAAATGAAAAAAGTTTTATTAACTCTTTTTGCAGTTATTGCAATCGCTGTTCCTGCAACAGCCGCAACAACATACAATGCTGCAAACAGAGTACAGGAAGTTGGAGAAAAATTATTAACTAAAAACGGTATCTCTGCAACAAATGTTAAATTCACAGTTGTTTCAGACACTCCAAACAATTCTGAATTTATATCAACAAAAGTTATCAACATTTCAAGTGCAGAGCTAGCATTTGCAGGAAATGATAATGAAGTTGCAGCAGTTGTAGCCGCAGAAATCGGACATTTAGTATGCGGTCATGCTTCAAAAGCGAAAGTAATGTCATTATTACAAACCACTGCAAATACTGAAGTTAAAACAAATGAAGCAATTCAGACATTTGCAGAGAATTACAAAACAACTAAACAAGACAAAGAAGCTGATTTAGTTGCTGTAAACCTTATGGTAGGAGCAGAATATAATCCGCTTGCACTAATTGTTGTTTTGACAAAACAAACAGGAACATACTGGGATACTATAGTAGGACGCCCTGCAAATGCAGAAAAAGCAATGAATGTATATGACTACATTGAATATGTATATCCTGCAAAATTAAAAGTCGGATACGGATGTAATGAATACAGAACATTCCTTGCTTATGCACAAAACATTACTGCAGAAAGAAAAGAAAATAAAAAAGCAGTAAAAAAACACGAAAAAACATACCAAAAAGCTCAAAAACAAACAGCAAACAGTATCTTAAAATTCAAAACCAGAGGTGGAATCAGCGGATGGGATGCAGTTTATGGTTTGCTAAATACAGCTCAATAATCTGGAATAAATAATTAAAAAACGCTCTGATTACTTCAGAGCGTTTTTTATGTACATTTTTACATCTTCAAAAACTTCATCTATAGATCTTGTTGAATCAATTACTTTAATTCGGTTTGGCTCCATTTTTGCTATCTGTAAATAGCCGTTTCGTACTTTTGTAAAAAAGTCATCTCCGGCACTTTCCATTCTGTCTTTTTCTTTTCCAACCCTTTTATTTGAAGTTTCTATATCAACATCAAAAACAAAGGTCATATCCGGCTTTAAACCATCCGTTGCGATATTATTGAGCATATTTATTTGTTTTAAATCTAATCCTCTCCCATAGCCCTGATAGGCCAATGTTGAGTCCGTATGCCTGTCACAAAGAACTATTTTTCCTTTTTCTACCGCAGGTTTGATTATCATATCGACATGTTGTGCTCTGTCTGCAAGAAAAAGAAAAGATTCACACCTGTCTGAGACGTCCCCGTCGTAATTTAATAATATTTCTCTAAATTTTTCACCAAGTCCTTTTGCTCCCGGTTCTCTTGTTTTTATAACATCATATCCGTTTTGCTCCAAATACTGAGCTAATAAATTTAACTGAGTTGTTTTTCCACAACCATCAGCTCCTTCAAAAGTGATAAATAAACCTTTTTGCATATATCCCCTCTTCTTTAAAATATATTATACCCCAAAATAAAAGTGGCTAAAACATGATTTTTGCCACTTTGTACTTTTCCTTTTAAGCGATTGCGATTTTATACTTCAACAAATAATCTGCGGCCAACAATATTTTGTTTGCCGTTATAATATCCCGCAAAATATCCTCCCTTTACAGGTTTATTCTGAGCATAAAATCTTGAAGAAAAACTGTTTCCGTTATAGTTTACAAATGGATTGTTTCCAAACGGATTTGTTGCTTCTCTTACTACAGGAGCCGTTTGAGTAATAGTCGGTGCCTGAAATGCCTGTGATAATAAACTAACAATACCTGCCATTTTTATAACCCTTTCTACGTTCTGTAGAGTATTTAATAATAATTGTATATTTGTCACAATTATAACATTAAAAATACTTAAATTTTAAAAATTCTTAACAAAATACTCTAAATTGTGTAGTATAATTTTTATATGAAAACAAGCGGGAAAAAAGTTCTGATAGTTGGTAAAGGTGCTGTTGTTTCTGCTCTTGCACGCAAATTGAAAGAACAGGGCATTGAAGAAATTTATGCAACATGCAAATGTTTTAATAATAACTATAAATTTATTGATATTAACGAAAACAATTTAACAGAACTTTTAAAATTTGCTCTTGAAAACAATATTGACTTGACTATACCTGTCAGCCGTAATGTATTTAAGTCTGATTTGGTTTCCTTTTTCGAATCAAACGGTCAACATGTTTTTGGACCTTCCAAACAAATTTTTAATACTTTCAGTAGCCGGATTAACGAAAAAAAATTTCTATACAAAATACATGCAAAAACTCCAAAATTTGGAATTTTTAACAAACTTCAAATCGCAAAAGATTTTATTCACAAAGCAACTTTGCCACTAATTGTACAAAGTCCGGACAAATCTGAATTATACAATGACAGACTTATTTGTACCACAGAGTCTTCCGCTTTTGATTTTTTCGAAAAATTGAGTAATAACGGAGAGAAAGAAATCATTATTGAAGAATTTGTATATGGAAAATCTGCCACATTATACTTTATTACTGACGGTTATACTGTCATTCCGCTAACATCTGCATATAATTATAAATTTTCAAAAACAAACGATCAAGGAATATTCACTGATGGTATAGGGTGCTATGCGCCTGATTCTGGTATATCGGCCAGTACAAGAGAAAGTATTAAAAATATCGCAGAAAATATCATTTCATATTTTGAAAAAAATGGTCACACATACACTGGAATATTAGGACTTGAATGCTTATATACACCAGAAGAAGAATTTGTTGTAAACAGTATAAAACCATTTTTGCAAAACCATGATTCAAGAGCTGTTTTAAATCTTTGCAATGACAATCTGTATGATATATTTATCTCCTGCATAAACGGAGCTTTTTCTGATGAATACTCTGAAATAAATTTTAGCGAGTTGACTTCCGTCAGCGCGACAATTTCTTCTTCTTTGAACAACAATATCATTAATAAACTTGATATATTAGAAGAAAGCATAGATTTTATAAATATAAAAGATAAAAATAACGATACTTACACTTTCAATCCCGGAGAAAATTTTACAGTTACCCAAACATGTGCAACTCTTACAAAAGCAAGAGAAGCACTTAACGAAGATATAGAAATTTTAAAATCAGATAACATAGATTACTGCACAGACATTCTTAAATTCAAATAAAAACGACCACAAGCATTTATGGCCGTTTTTATTACATTTTTTTATTGCTTATTAGTAAAAAGTTTTTGTACCTTTTCCGCCCGGATTCCAATAAGAATTGCCTTTACTCATTTGTTTTGTCTGAATTCTTACTCTTGGTTCGTATTGAGGAGGTAATGGTTCACCTTTTGCTGCAGCATTCTGCGGAACCATATTGTCAGCATACGATACATTTGGAGTATATGTTGCTTCATAAACACCGCCACCTATAGGTGATTTAGATTCCCCTTCTACTGTTGTTACATCATAAGTAGCAGGAGAGCTTGACAATACTGTTGTATTTAATGGTGCAAGTAACAACGGTTCTGTTGTCGGAGCAACTGTATTTGCGTTTACCGCTAGTGATGATACAAAAATCACTGCTAATAATAAAACTGTCTTTTTCATCTTATGACTCCTATAAATTCATTTTATATTACTTTATACTATATCATTATAACATAAAACCAAACAAAAATAAATTTGTTATATAATTTTATTAAGGATTTTAAGGAGATAAAATTGCGTCAAAGGTTACCTGAATACTTAAAAAGACCAATAATAGATACAGATAAAACAAAAGAAGTAAGAAAGATTCTTAAAGTTAACTGCCTTAATACTGTATGCGAAAATGCTCGTTGTCCCAACAAAAATGAATGTTACACAAACAAAACTGCCACATTTTTAATTATGGGAAATAATTGTACCAGAAACTGCAAATACTGTAATATTACTTGCAACAAACCTGAACCTCTTGATCCTTCAGAGCCCAAAAATATAGCAAAAGCAGTAAAATCACTTGGATTAAAATATACAGTTATTACATCCGTTACAAGAGATGACCTTGAAGACGGCGGAGCAAAACATTTTGCACAATGTATTTATGAAATACGAAAAATTTCTCCGGACACCAAAATTGAAATTTTAACACCCGATTTTAAAAATAACCAAAAATCATTAGATACAATAATTGAAACTCATCCGGATGTATTTAATCACAACATTGAAACAGTAAAAGAAATTTTTCACACTGCACGACCTCAAGGGAACTATAACGACTCACTAAATGTACTAAAATATATTAAAAATAACAGTAATATTAAGACAAAATCCGGACTTATGATTGGCTTAGGTGAAACTACTGAACAGATTAAGTCTACTTTAAAAGATTTAAAAAATGTCGGATGCGATATATTGACAATTGGTCAATATATTCAGCCCTCTAAAAATCATTTGGAAGTTTCTAAATATTATACCCCTAAAGAGTATGATGTTTTAAAAAGTATTGCAAAAGATATAGGCTTTAAAAATTATCAAATCGGTCCCCTTGTTCGCAGTTCATACAATGCATACAAACTGGCGTAACTTATCTAAATATCTCATTGACAAAGGTGATACAAACGTGAAAAAATAGGGATAGTTGAGGGGGATTTGCAACATGGTAAAAGAGACATATTTACATGGCAAACACGTTAAACTCGGAGCAAAAATGGTGGATTTTGCAGGCTGGCACATGCCGGTTCAATATTCATCAATAATTGAAGAGCACAAAACCGTCAGAGATCATGTAGGATTATTTGATGTTTCTCATATGGGAGAAGTTTTTGTTTCCGGAAAAGATGCAACTAAATTTTTGAACAAAGTTGTCCCTCAATCAATAGACAAATTACAATATGAGAAGGCGGTCTATTGTCAATTAACAAATAAAAACGGTGGTTTAGTAGATGATTTAATTATTTACAAAATAGGAATTGAATGCTATCTGGTCATTTGTAATGCATCAAGAATTGATGAAGACTTAAATTGGTTAGTCCGAAACAGAAGAGGAATGAATGTTAATATTGACAACCAATCTCATAATTACTCCTTACTTGCAATTCAGGGCCCTAAAGCAATTAATCTTATGAAAAAAATGGGGTATAATATTGAAGATCAGAAATCCTTTACTATTAAACCGGCAGTTATCGCAGATGTAAAGCTTCTTGCATCCAGAACAGGATACACAGGAGAAGACGGTTTTGAACTGTTAATGGAAAATGAATATTCAGAATACTTGTGGGATGAAATATTAAAAGAAGGACAAGAATTTGGAATTAAACCCATAGGTCTGGGTGCAAGAGATACTCTAAGACTTGAAGCAGCTCTTCACCTGTACGGAAATGATCTTGATGAAACAACAACTCCAATAGAAGCCGGACTTTCCTGGTCTGTTCCTAAAGATAAAGTTTCTGACTACAACGGCAAGGATATCATTATGAATCAAATTCATAATGGAATACAAAGAAAACTAATTGGTTTAGAAATGGAAGACCGTAACATCCCAAGACATGGATATGAAATATATTACAATGGAGAAAAAGTCGGTATCGTTACAAGTGGTGGAGTTTCACCATCTACCGGTAAAAATATAGCACTTGGATATGTTAAAAATATTGACCAAATAATTACAGGTACAACAATTCAGATTATGATAAGAGAAAAATTACATGATGCCAAAATAGTAAACAGGCCATTTATTCAAAAAAGAAACAAAGTTTAATTTTAATATAAGGAGAATAGCTATGAGTTACAGAGAAAATATGTTATGTTCAAAATCACATGAATATATTGTTAAAGATGGAGATAAGTACGTTGTTGGTTTAACAGAATACGCAATTGAACAGCTGGGAGATATTGTATTTTTGGAATTACCATCTGTCGGAGATAATTTTGGCAAGGGAGAAACTTTTGCAAATATCGAATCTGTAAAAGCGGCTTCAGAAATTTATCTGCCTGTTAGCGGAGAAATTACAGAGATTAATGAGCAACTGGTTGATTCACCGGAAAAATTAAATGAAGATTGTTACGAAGGAGGTTGGCTTGTTAAAATAAGTGCAGATAATTTTGACAACGACTCAAAAGATCTTATGAATTATGACGATTACAAATCAGAAGTGGAATAATTATGAAAAATTTTTTAGTACATAACAATGAAACAATAAAACAAATGTGTAACGAAATCGGAATCAACACCGTAGAAGATTTGTTCAAACAAATTCCTCAGAATGTAAGAATGGGAGAATTGAATTTGCCTGACGGCTTATCAGAAATGGAAACTCAAAGAAAAGTTAAGGCTTTGGCAAAAGAAAACAAATCTGATTACATAAATTTCATGGGCGGAGGTATTTATAACAAATTTATTCCTGCATGTATTTCACAAGTTGCAAGCAGATTTGAATTTAACACTGCTTATACACCATATCAACCTGAAATATCACAAGGAACACTACAAGTTATGTACGAATTTCAAACAATGATTTGCAGATTAACAGGTATGGATATTTCCAACGCAACAGTGTACGATGGGGGAACAGCCTGCGCTGAAGCAATATTAATGGCTTGCAGGATTTCTAAAAAATACAAAGTATGCATCTTTAACTCTATAAATCCTGAATACAAAAAAGTAATACAAACCTACACATACCCTAAAGGAATAGAAATTGAATGGGTGAATGTAATTCCTGAACAAACATCTGAATATGCTTGTATACTTATTCAAACACCTGATTATTACGGAGAAATACTAAAACCTGAGAAAAAAGAAGATACATTGCTCATTGTTTGTACAGATGTTTCAACACTGTCAATACTTAAGCCTCCTTCTGAATATGGAGCAGATATTGTTGTAGGAGATATTCAGACTCTGGGCATACCAATGAACTTTGGAGGCCCAAGTGCAGGGTTTATTGCCTGCAGGGAAAAATTCATGCGTCAATTACCAGGCAGACTGGCAGGAAGAACTACTGATGCAGATGGTAAACAAGCTTTTTGCCTTACTATACAAACAAGAGAACAACACATAAAAAGAGAAAAAGCTACAAGCAACATATGTTCTAATCAGGCTCTGATAGGATTATGTGCTACTTTATACCTGTCAGTAATGGGAGAAAAAGGGGTTTATCAAGCCGGATACCTCTCTACACTCAACGCACACAAATTAGCTTCAAAACTTGAGCAAAAAGGAGTAAAAATTCTAAATACAAATTTCTTCAATGAATTCACTATTGAAGTATCTGACTCAGACAAGTTTTTAAATAATTTACAAAATAATGGTATTTTAGGCGGGATAAAGTTAGATAATAGAAAAATTCTTGTCGCTGTAACAGAAATGAATAACGATGAAGAAATTGAAAAATACATTCAACATGTCTTATAATATATCATCCTTATAAACTAAATCCTTTAAAAATACTTGAAAAAAAGTATTCCGTATATAAAATTAGTATTGTAAAAAGAAGAGAATAGGATTTTTATATATGATAAAAAGTGAATATATTGAAACTTTAAAGGAAATTTTTACATCCTCAAAAGTAGTAAAAGTTTCAAGTTTACTGTGCTTTAGTTTAATCATTACTGCAATTATTGCATCTCAGAATTTCTTTTTTCAAAATGTTATTGAAAATGGAATAAGTAAAAAAGATATTATTGCAGAAAAAACTCTTGTCGTTGTAGATGCAAAAAAAACAGAATTACACAAAAGAGAAGTTGCACAAAAAGTAGAGCCTATCCTTGTTCCGGCGGAGGATGATTTTATTAAATCCAATTTGGAGACACTTCAAAGTTCCATTATTCAGATACGAAAGAAATCCTCTACAGATCAGGAAAAAAGTAAAGATATAAATATACTGTTAGATTTAACAGATAATCCTAAAAAGAATTTTATAGTAGATTTTTTACTGCATGTAGATGAAGGAAGCCTGAGAGAAGCTTTTGATAAAGCATCTTTGTCATTAATGAATATCCTGCATGTCGGCATTAAAGAAAGTGATTACCAAAAAGGGAACATACAAAATCTTATACAACAAAATTTGGTATCAAATGTTTCAAAACGTCAGGTTGCAGTAATTTCAGCGCTTTTAGAGCAAGTTATAGTTCCAAATTTAGTTGTGGATGACGCGGCTACCGAAATAGCAAAAACAAATGCACAGCAAACAGTTAAGCCTGTTACCGTGACATTCCAAAAAGGCGAAAAAATAGTGTTTGAAGGGGAACCTATTACACGTTTAAAAAGAGATGCACTAAGAGAAGCCGGTTATAACGTATATGAACTTAACTGGCAAGGTGCAGTATCAATATACATATTAGTATTGCTTGTGTGTCTGATATTTTTAGCATACTTAAAATTTTATGAAAAAAACTTTTTAGAAGCAAAATATTTGGCACTTTCCGGCGTTCTTGCAACGATTACTTGTTTGATTGGCGTATTGTTACCTACAGGTTTTTCACCATATATTATACCATTACCGGCAGTTATAATTCTTGCATCTATATTCCTTAATCCAAGAATTGCATTCCTTTTATCAAGTTTGATTATCGCAGTAATGACGGTAGGAATGCAGTATAAATCACAATTTATAATTTCTTTTGTACTATTGGCATTGATTGGAATGATTACAATATCAAGAATTAAATATACCAGAAGATTTGATCTTATTAAAGTCGGATTTCACCTGAGTTTGGCAGGAATTTTAATACTTGTAAGTTTATATTTAATTGATAAATGCTTAATTGATATTAACAATGCTCTAATTGTACAAGATTGTATTTTAATATTTGCAAATGGCCTTTTAAGTTCAATTTTAGCTTTGGGCTTATCTCCATTACTGGAAAGCACTTTCCATATTATCACTCCGTACGGTTTAGCTGAACTAGGAGATCACAATCAGCCATTACTTAAACGCTTGCAAATTGAAGCTCCGGGAACATATCATCACAGTTTGATGGTTTCAAATCTTTGTGAAGCTGCAGCAGAAGCAATTGGAGCAAACCCGATACTCGCACGAGTCGGAGCATTTTATCACGATATTGGGAAACTGAAAAGACCATTATTTTTTGTAGAAAATCAATCTTATTTCAGTATTGAAAATCCTCACAACAACTTAACACCAAGACTTAGTAAAATGGTTATCACTGCTCACCCAAAAGATGGGGTTGAACTGGCAAAAGAATATGGATTACCTAGTGTAATCAATGATTTCATTCTTCAACACCACGGAGAAGGGGTTGCTAAATACTTTTATAATCAAGCAGTAGCTGAAGAAGGTTCAGAAAATGTAAAAGAAGAGCAATATCGCTACACAGGGCCTAAGCCTAATCGTAAAGAAACTGCAATATTGATGATTGCTGATGCAGTAGAATCTGCTGTTCGTGCATTAAAAGCAGCAACGCCAGAAGAAATTGAGCAAATTATAAACAAAATAATAATTGAAAGATTAAATGACGGCCAGCTTGAAGATAGTCCTCTGACCCTTAAAGATCTGAAGGTAATCTCTGCGACTTTCAGTCGTATTCTCAGAGGCATGCAGCATAACAGAATTAAATATCAAGAAAACATTGCAGAAGAATTTAAGAAAAATAAAATTGAAATGCCTGCAAGCGCACTGGATGAAGATCTTGAAAACAAAATTAAAGAACTTGAAGCCTCCAAACCTGCAATAATCTCTAAAGAGCAAGATACACAAGAAAAAAATAATGATAATGATGATAACAGTTTTCATAAATTGTAGGATGAAATGAAAAAACTAAATATCGCTTGCGAAAATATATATAAAGAAAAAACATCTGTGAATGTGACAGACATTGCAAATAAAATCTTTAATTTTTATATGACATGTCCGGATATTTCAGAAAATTGTTGTATCCATGGATACAATTATAAATCAATTACATTTGATTTTCTGCTCTGCAATGGGGAAAAAACACATGAAATAAATAGAGAATACAGGGGTAAAGATTACCCTGCAGATATAATAACCTTTGCAGTATTTGCAGATTCTCAAGAAGACGAAAGATTTGTTCTTGATGGAGATATTAACTTGGGAGAAATAATAATTGCACTTGATAAGATAGAAGAAAGTGCAAAAGAAAAAAATATTTCAAAAGAAGACGAACTCATATTTTTTATCTCACATGGAATATTACATCTTTTAGGATTTGACCATCAAACACAAGATGATTATAATTTTGTTATAGATTTTCAAAAAAAAGCATTAGAAAGTGTAAATATTTTTTATGACAAAGTATAAAGGACAAAAATTTTCAAACACATTTAAAAATGCGCGCAAGGGCATGTGGCTTACAATTCGCAGCGAAAGAAATATAAAAGTACACTTTTGCGCTGGTATTCTTGCGCTATTAACTGCGTTATTATTTGATTTTTCTACTTCAAAATTGTGTATAATCATTATCGTTATTGCATCTGTAATATCTGCAGAAATGTTTAATTCGGCAATAGAATTTGCACTGGATTCTATTTATCATAATAAATATTCAAGAATGGTTGGCATGGCAAAAGACATAGCCGCAGGGGCTGTAATGGTCGTTACAATAAGTTCCGTAATTGTCGGACTTATACTTTTTGTACCTCCTATTTTCAAATTTATATTCGGATAACAATAAACCCCTGCTTATATACAAGCAAGGGTGAAATCTGGCGCCATATAAGACTTGAGTAATTAATTATTACTCATAACAAGTCTTAATGTGGCTAAACTTTCGATTGAAAACATAATATGACGGTTATGTTGTTCTTCAGAAATATTAAAAATTCTGATTATTCTCTGAATTTCAGAGATATCTCTATATGAATCCAATTTATAAACATTTTCTACCGGATCTGAAACTACTGACATTAATGTGTTTAATTCTTGTTCTTTCATAATACTAAGTGTATCCTCTTTCCTATATACACTTATATAAAGTATTTTATTTTTATAAAATTGCTTATTTGGAAAAATTTTGTGTAACATTTATTTACATATCATAAAAAACAAGACACTAAAGAAGTTTTAGTCAAATTATTTAAAGTATCATTATCAGTCATGTTGAAATTCAGGGGAGTTATAGAAATTTTACACTGCCTGACAGCCTGAATGTCAGTCAAATCGCTTTGAGAGTCATAAGCAGGAACACCGGCCAATACATACTCTTCCACCTTATCATTTTCAGATACTTTTGCATATTCACTTGTGAAGACCCTTCCTGCTAAATGAGTATATGACAGACCTTTAATTTCACTTTTATCAACTTTAGGAATATTAATATTTAATACTGTTCCTACTTTTGTATCAGGATAATTTTCTAGTAAATAGGACACAAATTCAGCAGGATAAACAAAATCATTATAATTCCACTCTTTTGCGACAATTGAAACAGCAATAGCCTTATATCCCAGACGTGCCGCTTCTAAAGCGGCTGCAACCGTCCCGGAATAGCATACATCATGTCCCAGATTAGGCCCATGATTTATTCCGGAAATAACAACGTCAGGTAACTCATCTTTTTTTAAAAGAGTTGTGATTGCTAATTTTACACAATCAGCAGGAGTTCCGGAAGTTGTAATAATTTTTTTTGCATTTATCTCTTCTTTTTTAATAGTTTTAACAGCAATTTTATCTCTTATAGTCAAAGATTGGCTCATTGCACTTTTTTGAGAATCAGGAGCTACAACATATACATTATGTTTTTTTGACAAAATATTGGCAAGCGCTTTTATTCCGTCAGAATTAATTCCATCATCATTAGATATTAATATATTCATATTTACCTCTTATATAAGAGTATAATATAAGGTTGCTAAAATTACTAATAAAATTTATTATTAAGAAGTGTTAAGCGAAAAATTTAAAATATAGCAATCGTATATACAAAATATACTTTATATACATGTAAACACGAGGATGCTTAACGAAGGATATTAATCTGGACTTTAAGCACACACTTCACACTTCACTATTACGAGGAATGGTAAAAAGCATTCCAAAGGGTATCATTAAGATACTCTTTTTTTTATGCGTAAGCCAGTGTGAAGAGCCGGAGCAGCTTGCGATAGCAAGATGGCAGGGCTCGGAACATTATATCTGTGCCGTTGCGAATGCAGTACAACGAAATGAGCGAACAAATCTGTGATTTGACAGGCACTGCGTAAGCCGGTGTGAAGAGCCAGAGCAGCTTGCGATAGCAAGATGGCATACTTTAATTTATAAAAATGTGAGCAAATATAAATTTACTCACATTTTATCTATATTCCCGAACTTATTAGATATCAGAAGTACAATGAGGGCATTTAGTTGCTCTTATATCAATTTCAGAAAAACATTTAGGACAATGTTTGACTGTTGGAGCAGCATCTTCAGCAGCTTTTTCTTCTTTTTTAGCTGCGGCTTGGAGTTTATTTATACCTTTGATAAGTAAAAATACAGCAAACGCAACCATCAAGAAACTAATTAAAGTATTAATAAATACCCCATAATTAATTGTTACAGCACCTGCTGCTTTAGCAGCTTCTAATGATGGGTAATGAGGAATAGTACCATCAACAAGAGAAGTTGGAAGAGTCAAATATAAATTAGCAAAATCTACTTTCCCCATCAACCAACCAAGTGGAGGCATAATTACATCGTTCACCATAGAATCAACAATTTTACCAAATGCAGCACCTATAATGATACCGACAGCCATATCTATCACATTCCCGCGAATAGCAAAGGCTTTAAACTCATTTAATTCTTTTTTCATAAAATCCAGCATATAAATCTCCTTTTGCTTGTATAAAATAATTTTACTACAAAATCATAAATATGCTATTATAGGTTTGATGATTAAAGAGAGAATAGAAGAACTTTTCACAAAAGACAACTATGCATATGATTCTGAAATAATTAGCCCTGCACTATTACAAAAATTAGATAGGGCAATCTTATCAAATGCACAAGACAGTAATTGCCGAACTGAGATAATTTCTTTATATAAAAAATTTCAACCAATGAAGCAGGAAGCACCTGAAAATAACAAGCTTGAGCTTTTTACTGCACTAAGAAATTTCGCAAGCGAACAAATTACTCAAAAAGAATTTATACAAGCACTTATTATCTACAGGTTTTTAATTGTTAAAAGTTCATTATATCCAACAGATTACAGTGCAATTGCTTCATCTCTTTCGAGTATTGACGTTGAACTTGCAAAAAACTTTATTGACATATACAAACAATACGAAACCAATAAAGCATTGTTATTTTTAGAATGTGCAGATTTCTATAAGAAAACGGGTGACATTCAAAACTCGATCGAATATTATGAAAAATATATTCAGATAGATTCAACAAAATCAGTAATCTTTAACATACTTGCAGATTTATATTCAAAAACAACTGAAAAGAACTCTATACATAAACAGCTGGAATATTATCAAAAAGCTTTTAAGTTAAAGCCTAATAACAGACTTTCACTGCACGGTTTGGCTTTTATTTACGACAAATTAGATGATAGAGAAAATGCTGACAAGTATTATAAATTACTCTTAGACAATAATCCGACAGAAACAGACTATTATAATTATGGGATGTTTTTAATACACTGTGGACAGATATACGAAGGGCACAAATATTTAACACATCGCTTTAATATTGATGATATAAACTTAAAATATCCCGCTCCGGAGCCACGATGGGATTTAACTTCTGATATAAAAAATAAAACCCTATTAATACATTATGAACAAGGTTTCGGTGACACAATAATGTATTGTCGTTTTGTGCCATATCTTAAAAATTTCGCAAAAAAAGTTATTTTTGTTGTCCAGGACGAATTGTTTGACTTAATAAAAAAATCTGAAATTATGCCTTTAGATATTGAAATTATTCCAAGTAAAACAGATTTAAATTCAATAAAATTTGACTACACTATGGCTCTTTTAGACATTCCATATGTTTTGAAAACAGAGCCTGAAACAATACCCTTTAAAAAAGGTTATTTAAGCACAGACACAACTAAAACACCTTCAGATAAACTAAAAATTGGCATAGCATACAGCGGAGACAAAAATGCAAATTATAATTCAAGAAACCTGACCTTGAAAGATTTTGCAAAACTTGCACAAATAAAAGGCACTGAAATATATTCTCTACAAAAAGATGAAACTGAAACAATCGAAGAGATAATACCTCTTGGATCTACTTTCAATAATTTCACAGATAGCGCAAAAGCAATAGAAAAAATGGATATGATTATTTCAACAGACAATGTTATATTAAATCTTGCCGGAGCCCTTGGAGTTAAAACGTACGGATTATTTAACAAAACAACAAATTTTCGCTGGTTTAAAACAAACGGAGAAAATGTTGGTTGGTATAATTCCGTTAAACCGATACAAAACAAAGAAGAGAATGTTTGGGATCAAACACTACAAAAAATTATAGAAATTGCAAAACATAGCAAAAAAAATAATTAGAGAAGTTATAATAAACATGAAAACAGATAAAGTATCTTTTGGCATATCTTATATAAAACCTTCAATTAAGTATATGTCAAAACAAAATCAAGAAAAAGTAAAATCAATAATACCTTTAGGACAATTGTATCCTGTAGACATGTTTATCGGTTCAAACAATAAAGGAGATTTAACACTGGATATAGTAAAAACACCTATGCATAAATTTCTGGCATACACAGATGAGATACCTAAAACATTTGAAAATCTTTGTGCAATGGATTTTGCAAGCCGCTTGGAAACGAAATACTTAAATACCCATGAAGAATTAATTCCTTTATCTCATTACACAATAAAAAATCTTAAAAATTATACAAAAAAAGATTTACCATATGCGGTACACGAAAAAATTCTTGAATACTTCAATACGATTGGTA
The DNA here is from genome assembly GCA_902766395.1 of uncultured bacterium. Classification (GTDB taxonomy): domain Bacteria; phylum Cyanobacteriota; class Vampirovibrionia; order Gastranaerophilales; family Gastranaerophilaceae; genus Zag111. The sequence goes on along the minus strand of CACXDL010000004.1, from coordinate 5,246 downwards.
AAATTTTTGTAAGTTAAATATTGATTAATTTTGTAACAAGATTTTCATACGCGGAAAAGCATGCTATAATGCAATCATCTAGGGGTGTAAAGGGAAGAAAATGAAAAAGATTCTTATTGTTGATGATGAGCAGGACATAGTTGAGAGCCTTAAATTTGTATTAGAAAATAATGATTATACTTGTTATTGCGCATATGACGGAGAAGACGGACTAAGACTAGCAAGAGAAATTTCTCCTGACTTAATTATTCTCGATGTTATGATGCCAAGAATAAACGGCTATAAAATTAGCCGCCTTCTAAAATTTGATAAAAAATATAAGGATATCCCTATCTTAATGGTTACTGCTCGCTCCCAAGAAGAAGATCGCTTAATTGGAGAAGAAACTGGAGCAGATGAGTACATAACAAAACCTTTTGATTTGGATGACGTGTTAAATAGTATAAAAAAGCATTTGGAAAAAGATTCATAATATGACCACAATTACAAATAAAACACTTGAAACATTAAAATATGACCTGGTAAGAGAAGGACTTGTTCAATATGAAGTTGTTGAACAGGCAGAAGAAATTGCAAATGCACAAAATATTAATATTGGTCAAGCTCTTATTGATTCAGGGTTTATAACTGAAGCACAATTAATTAAGTTTCTTGAATCGAAACTACACACACCATATGTGAACCTTGAAGATTATCAATTAGATGAAAAATGTTTGAAATATATTACATACTCTGATGCCAGAAGATATAAGATTATTCCGCTATTTAAAATCGAAAATACTCTGACAGTAGCAATGTCAGACCCAAGAAATCTATTTGCTATAGATAAAATAATGGAATCTGCTGAATGTGAAATAGAACCGGTACTTGCCGGAGAAGATAATATACTAAAAAAAATTGATGAATCATACAATATCGACGTAAGTGTCGGCAATATATCTACAGGACTGAACGCAGGATACAACTGGCAAGAAGAACTTCATAAAGAAGATCTTAGCGATGCTCATATCCAAAAAATTATTAGAGCAATTCTTAAACAAGCAATAATTGAAGATGTTCACGAAGTTATTTTTCAGGGAGAAGATGAAGGACTTGGAGTAAACTTTAAGCAACATGGAGAAGTTTCCAATAAGGGATTTTTACCTTCAGTATTAGTATCATCCTTTGTTGCAAAATTAAAAACATTATCTGAACTTGATCCTTCAGTCTCAGAAGTTCCTCAGTTGGGCAAATTATGCTTTAAAGTTGATAATATAATTGTAATAGCGAGTGTTTCTACATTCCCGACAATTATGGGCGAACGTATATTTCTGAAAATCTACAAACCTCCAAAAGCACTTGATAAAATAATTTCTTCAAAATCAGAATTAACAGAAATTAAACAAGCATTGGATAAGCCGGGAATCATTCTTGTTTGTGGTTCATCACTTAGCGGCAAAACACATGTTATATATTCATTACTGCTTGAGGCTGCAAAATCCGAAACAAAAAATATTATGACTCTTGAGAGTATCTCAAAATACGAACTAAATGGCGTTAATCAATGCGAATTTAATGAAAATGTTGGGTTTAATATGGATAAAGCAACAAGATTCATTGAATTCCAAAATCCGGACATTATATATTTGGAAGGTATTAAATCTAAAGCAACATTTGATTATTTTTCAAGCTTAGTTTACTCGGATAAAACTGTAATTATGGAATTTCTTGCAAATAATATGGATGACCTTAGAACGAAAATGGCTTTTTCTGATTTTGATACTCTGAAATCTATAATATCTGCAATGATATTTATTCACTCTAAAAACAGCGTAGAAGTATTTGATAAAGAAACGCTGCAAAAATATCTTGGTTAATTAGTCAATAAGTGTAAATCTTAATGTGCCTTTATCGTCTACTACTTCATTCCACATTTTATATGGACGAACCCAACTATCCCCGGTCTTAAGAGGGGTATATATTATCATATCCTCCAGAGTTTCAGAATGCCTGGCAAATCCGGTAATTTTATAAATATTCCCTTTATAGTGCCTGTAAGTTTTACCGATTTCAATTTTTTGCATATATGTACTCCTTAAAAAAATAAAAAGCCCAGATACGGGCTTTTTATGGAGCGGACGACGCGACTCGAACGCGCGACAGTCTGCTTGGAAGGCAGATACTCTACCAACTGAGTTACGTCCGCATAAGTAACTGACTGTAGAAAAATACTAACACAACAAATTTTTAAAATCAAGAGATATATTAACTTTTTTCTAATACTAAAGTATTAGAAAAAAATACTACAAAAGTATCCCCCGAATCTATACTTTCGAATGGTGCAAATTTGTTCCATGACCAATTATTATATAATTGTAAGTTCAAGGCATCCAGACACTTTTTCGGGGTTGCGATAAGATTTTTCTTTTTGCGGTTTGGTAGAAAATGTTTTGGACTTACGCTTTATTCAGAAATTTTTCATGTTTTATAACTTCCGGTTTGTATTGTATTATTGCAAGACAAACCTTTTTATTTTATAATATAGACCTTAATAGATAGGAGAAAGTATTATGACAGAAATCAGAGCAAGCCACATATTAGTAAAAACAGAACAAGAAGCAAACGATTTGTATAATGAATTAATTCAGGAAAAAACAAATTTTGAAGAAGCCGCAATGGAAAAATCTCTTTGCCCTTCCGGACAAGTTGGAGGAGACTTGGGATTTTTTGGAAAAGGAATGATGGTTAAACCATTTGAAGATGCAGCTTTTGATCTTGAAATCGGAGAACTTTCAAAACCTGTTGAAACTCAGTTTGGATGGCACTTAATTAAACTTACAGACAAAAAGGATTAATATCATTGGATATAAGAAATTTTATGCAGGCAAATAATCTTAATTATTTGCTTGTAAATTCTACAAATGAATATTTGGTTGAATACAACACACTGGAAGAGAATTCTCGCTACAAACTGACAAATTTTTCAGGCTCAACAGGAGAAGCTTTGGTTACACCGGAAACAATTTATTTATTTGTAGATGGAAGATATCATATTCAGGCAGATCAGGAAGTAGATCCTGATAAAGTAACTGTCGTAAAATTACAACAAGGGCAGAAGTACATTGATGAATTAATAAACAGAATCCCTGAAAACGAAACTTTAGGAATATTTTCAAAAAAGAATTCACAAAAAAAATTTGAAGTACTTAAGCAAAAACGAAAAATAAATTTGTTGGATATAGATCCCTTTGATAATGATAATCAGAGCAAAGAATATAAACAAAATGTTTCTCTTAATGAAAAACTCTGTGGAATGAGCTCTAAAGAAAAAATCAGTAAAATTTCTAATATCTTAAGTGATAAAGAAGCGATGTACATTACGGATTTAGATGAAGTTTCTTACCTGTTTAACATGCGCAATTTTTCACAACCCTTCAGTGCTAAAATTAAGGCTAAAGCTATTATTTTTAAAGGTAACACCATTTTATTTTCACAAGAAAAAACTGACCGGTTACATAAATTTTTAAAAAGCATTAAACATAAAGTATATGTAGACAAAAATTCAATAAATGCATATGAATATAACTTGCTGGGGAATAATGCAGCTGAATTTGGGGCTAATCCGGTTAAAACAATGAAATCTCATAAAACAGATGCCGAAATTGAGCATCTGAAAGAAGCTTTTTCAAAAACAGACGCTGCACTGAGTGCAACAAGAGATTTTATTTACACAAATGACAACATCTCAGAATATGACGTTGCCTGCACCTTGGAAAAAGAATTTAAAAAACAAGGAGCAATTAGTTTAAGCTTTAACTCAATCATAGCAAAGGATAAAAATTCAGCACTTGCGCACTATTCAAAATCTTCAAAAGATGAAATAATTAAAGACGGCAGCCTTGTACTTATAGATTGTGGAGCATACTTTGATGGAGGACTTGCAACCGACATAACAAGAGTGTTTGTAAAAGGAAATCCGAGTGAACTTCATAAAAAAATATATACATATGTTTTAAAAGCGTTTTTAAAAGGCTTTAACTACTCAAAGCAACATACTAAAAGGCCTTTGACAGGATTTGAAATAGATAAAAATGTTCGGGATTTTTTCAACTCTGAAGACCTTGACGGTTTTGTATTCAACCACGGTTTAGGACACGGAATAGGAATTAATGTTCATGAATATCCGCCCAATCTGAGTAATTCAGATATTGCAAAAGCTCCAATTGTTGAAGGGGCATGTTTTACTATAGAACCGGGACTTTATAAAGAAGGCGAATTTGGTATCAGGCTGGAAAATTCTTGTTATTATAAAGACGGACAAATTCACTCTTTTGCAAAAATGAATTATGAAAAAAAACTAATCAATTTTAATATACTTAGTGAAGAAGAAAAAATATGGCTGGAAGAATTTGAGGTTAAATAATGGAAATAACCAGTGTTAATAATGATTTGGTAAAAGAAACAACAAAACTTCAACAAAGAAAATACCGCAAACAATACGGGAAATTTATACTTGAAGGGTACAAAGCGATTAAAGAAGCTTTTGACTTTGGCATTGAAATAGAAAAAATCTTTGTAGATAAGAAAAACATTTCTCAATACAATTTTGCAAAAAACTTGGTTATTGAAACCAATTCAGCTGTATTAAAAAAAATTAGCTCGACAGAATCTGCTCCTGAGGCTATAGCTGTTGGAATACAAAAAGTATACAACATAGAAAACATAAAAAATCTAAGAAAAGTTATTTTACTTGAAGACATAAAAGATTTAGGCAACTTAGGCACAATTGTAAGATCCTCGCTTGCTTTTGGAGTTGATGCAATAATTTTGTTTGGAGAAAGCGTTGATATATACAACCCGAAATGTGTTCGTGCTTCTGTCGGAAATCTTTGGAAAATTCCTGTTATTCACATTGAAAGTATTGAAAAATTAAAAGAATTATTTTGTAATTTTGAACGAATTGCAACTCTTCCCCGTTCTAAAAATATGTTAAAAAAGTACACTCCAAACTTACCAACTTTGATTATGTTTGGCAGCGAGGCAAATGGACTGTCTGAGGAACTTATTGACTTTGCAACAAAAGATATCAAAATTGAGATGAAAGAATCAGTAGAATCTCTAAACCTCGCAACTTCAGTAGCCATAATTACATATAATTTATTTATATAATTGTCGAACTCTCGCTACGCTCGTGGCTGTCTTGACCTGTTCGCAATAAATGTGACTCCGTGCCCTGCCATCTTGCTCTCGCATGCTGCTCCGGCACT
>CACXDL010000003.1 GCA_902766395.1 uncultured bacterium | reverse complement strand
TTCAAATACCAATTGGTCAAATATAGATTTCTGTCTTGATAAAGGATATTGTTGGGATTATATTCGAAATCGTTGTGAAGAAAAAGATCAAGGTTTTTGTGTAAAATCGGAGCAAGACTGCATAGATAAACATGGCAAATGGTTAGAAAATAAGAAATATTGTTCATTGCAATAAAATGTTTGTTGTTGTGACATAAATCTTTTAAAAATGATAATGATCGCCGATTCGGAAAGAGACCAAGTGGCTAATAGATTGGGAAGAGAAAGAAGCCGAAAATATCCTTATTGTAATTGTTCAATTCTCATGCACGACTTATTGCCAGATTATAAAAAATGATAATTATATTAATGGATTTATAAGAGAGCCAATAAGACATGTCGTAATTAATCCCAAAAATAATATTGATAAAAAATTTATTAATATAATTATCCAATCTCTTAGTATTTTGTTTTTGGAAATTATTTTAATACTTAAAACAATAATTTGTGTAACGATACAAATTGGCAATATAAATAAAACAATTATATTTACAATATAATTCGATATTTTAAACAAATTATTTAAATGAATTATTGGTATTCCTACTGTTAATACAAATATTATTATTAAATTTATTAACATTATTATTAACGATATAAAAAAACATTTATCTACTCTATTAAACATATATGGATTATAGCATCAATTTATGTTTATTGTAAAAGAGATTTAGAAGCAGATAAGTATGGTATTAAAAAAGCAAAGGAACATGGTAATTATGGCAATAGGTGCACACTTTATAGGCGGGTAATAAATCCTATAAGTAAAAATAACTGTCTGTATTATACAGGCAGTTATTTTTTTGATATAATCATTATAAACAGAAAAATAGAGAGGTTTAATTATGCAAAAATATGATCATGCATTTGGAAAGAATGATATAAGAGGGATTTACGGAGATGATATCACTGAAGAATTATACTATAATGTTGGTTTAGGATATATTCAATGGATGATTTCAAAAAATAATAAACAACCAAAAGATTTGAGAATAAGTGTTTGTATGGATGCAAGGCTCCATTCTCCGTCTTTGAAGCAAGCTCTAATTTCAGGTTTGCTTGATGCGGGAGTTGAACATATTGAAGATTATGGTATCGCACCGACTCCAATTGGATATTATTCCGAATTTGCACACAATCTTGACGGCGCAATGATTATTACCGCAAGTCACAACCCTAAAGAATATAACGGCTTGAAAATGACATACAATCATCAAACTTTGAATGAAATTCAGATTAAAGAAGTAAAAGAAGCTACATACGGTATCTGGAAAAATATTCCAGCAAAATTAACGAATAGAGATTTTTCAACTGAAATAATATCAGAATATCAAAAAGATATGTGTGAAAGATTTGCCGGAATTGGGAAAGGAATAAAAGTTGTAGTGGACTCTGCAAATGGCACCGGCGGTGTTGTGGGGCCTGAACTATACAAAAAAATTGGTGCAGAAGTTATTGAACTTTTTACCGAGCCTGATGGTAATTTCCCTAACCATCACCCAAATCCGAGTGATTTTTCAACATTAAAAACTATTTGTCAAAAAGTTATAGAGCAAAAAGCTGATTTAGGAATTGCATATGATGGCGACAGTGACAGAATCGGAGTCATTGATTCTCAGGGCAATCCGTTAACCGGAGACAAATTACTTTTAATATATGCGCTTGATATTATTAAAGATCTTGGTACAGATGTAAATGTCGTTTCCGAAGTTAAATGCTCACAGGTTCTCTATGACACAATAAACAAAACAGGCGCACACGCTATTATGTGCAAAACAGGTCATGGCTTTATTAAAGAAAAAATGAAAGAAACCAAAGCTTTATTAGGCGGAGAAATGAGTGGCCACACATTCTTTAAAGACAGATATTTCGGATTTGACGATGCGGTTTATGCAGGATGCAGAATTATTGAAATAATATCTAAAAATAAGAAAAATAATCCGAATTTCAAACTTGAACAAATTCTCAAACCTTTTGATGAAGTTTACTCAAGTCCCGAAGTCAGATATCCTTGTCCAAATGAACTTAAAAAAGAAGTTCTTGAACATGTAAAATCCGAAGTTGAAAAAAATCCACAAATGTTTGGTTCTCAAATCAAAGATATAGTAACTCTGGATGGTATGAGAATTGTTTTTGACGGAGGATTCGCTCTTATAAGACAAAGTAATACCGAACCGGTATTTACATTAAGATTTGAGGCAAAAAACGAAGAGGAATGTAATCGTTTCAAAAACTCTATGATTAAATGCCTGAATGAATATTTAAAAATAAAAGCTTAAATTTAACAGCGCCGGATTTAAAAAATTCGGCGCTGCTGTATTTACTATTTTGATAATAATTTTTTCAATTTTTTATAACTTTTGATTTGGCGGCGCAGGCTTTGGCGCTGTTCTTTGTTAAGCAGCTTTTTCTCCCCTTTTAAAAAGTATGATTTAATTTTCATAACCAAATATTTAAAATATGAAGGAGAACCTTTTTCAATTATTTTTTCTAATTCAGATTTCTCATAAGGAAACTCGACTTCTGTTACACCAAGTTTTAAAATATTCAGACCTTCTTCTTGTTTTTTCCAGACAAAAAATGACAACATCCTCTCAGCTAAATATCCTAAAGTCCTCTTTCCGTTTGTCGAATAACTGTCATAATCAAAATCTTTTTCTATTTCAAAAAGAGTTCCGAATAAAAATTCGCAATATTCAAAAAATAATTCTTTCTTCATTACAAACATTTGATAATTTGCCGCATTATATCCTTTTAAATATTTATCAAAAATTTCTGAATATTGAGAGTATTTATCTTTTATAATATTTATTGTTTTATCAAAATCTTCAACCCTTACTCCGGGAATTATATTTTTATAATTTTCCCGTATATTATAACCGCCGATAAGATCGAATTGAGTATCTTTAGTTACAATCATATCGTAATTTTTACAGGCTTTTTCTATATTTTCATCATTCAGACCAATATTTTTGATATATTCATCATCAATAAAATCTTCATTTTTATATACCAAAGCCCTGTGCCAATCATCTTGTATATTATTTTCATAATACTCATCATTAAAAATAAAATGGCGTCTGTAGTGCATAAGCCCGATATAGTCAGGATTTCCCAATTTGTCATAATTTTTCCAGGCCCAATAGAGTGCACTGCATTCTGAATAGTATCTGTTTTTATATGAAATATTATCCCCGGAATCATCTCCGATAGTATGTTCAAGCATCCATTGAAAATCCTGCTGATCAATTTTACCATCTTTTGAGCGTTCCAGTGCAATACTTCTACCCGCATGAACAGGCACAAAATATTTCCCTTCCGGCACCTTGAAAGGTTTATGAGAAACTATTAAAATTTTAATATCAGACATTTATTAACCTTTCATTCAAAACTTTTTCCCAGGCATAAGCCTTTTGTATACTGTCTTCCAGATTATTTTTCGGGTTCCAGCCAAGCGTTGTTTTTGCTTTTGTATTTTCTGCAACCAAACTTGCAGGATCCCCCTCTCTTCTTGGGCAGATTTCTAACGGAATATTTTTACCCGTCACTTTTTCACATGCAGCAAAAACTTCTTTATTTGAATTCCCGTCATTGGTACCCAGATTAAAGAAATTAGTTTTACCTCCGTTTTGTAAGTAATTAAGCGCCAAAAGATGTGCCTGAGCAAGATCTTCAACATTTATATAATCTCTTATACAAGTACCGTCATTTGTAGGATAATCCGTCCCAAATAACTTAAATACTTTATCCTCACCAAAAGTTGATTTTAAAATATTCGGAATAAGATGAGTTTCAGGATCATGCCACTCTCCTACTCTGGAAAGAGAATCTGCACCTGCAACATTAAAGTATCTTAAACGAACAGATTTAAGACCATAAGCTTTATCATAATCATCCATAATTTTTTCAATCATTAGTTTTGTTTGTCCGTATGGATTTATAGGATTTTGCGGATGATTTTCATCTATAGGAATATATTCAGGCTCACCATATGTAGCAGCGGTAGATGAAAATACTATATATTTAACATCATTTTCTAACATTGCAGATAACAAATTCAATGTTCCGCCAACATTATTCATATAGTATTTTTGCGGATTTTTAACGGATTCTCCCACCTGAGAAAATGCAGCAAAATGAATAACCGCATCTACACTATATTGATTAAACAAATTTTGAATATCTTTTATATTTTGTAAATCACCCTGAATAAAATGTACATTTCCGTATTTTTTCAGAGTTTCTACGGTTTCAATATGACCGGTAGAAAGATTATCAAAAATCACAACTTCAAAACCTTTATCTAACAAAGCCATTACACAGTGGCTTCCGATATACCCTGCTCCACCTGTAACTAATATCATTTACAGACCTCCTCAAACAATTCAATCGCTCTTTCAATTGCTCCATCCATATTATAATATTTGTAATCTCCTAATCTTCCGAAGAAATGTACATTAGCATCTTTTTTGGATTCTTCAAGATATTTTCTGTATAGCGCATCGTTTTCTTCCTTTGGAATAGGGTAGTATCTTTCATTTTTACCCAGTTCAAAAAATTCGGAGTATTCTTTTGCAATAACGGTTTTATCTGATTTGTCATCAAGATAATATTTATACTCGTGAATTCTTGTGAAATCATAATTGCAAGGATAATTTACACAAGCATTGGATTGATAATACTCTTTGTTATGAGTTTCGAATTTAAAATTAACGCTTCTGTAAGGCAATTGTCCAAATTTGTAATTATAATACTCATCAATCGGCCCTGTATAAAAAATTTTTTTAAATCTCAAATCTACATTAACTAAATCATGAAAATTAGTCTTTAATTCAACCTTAATATTCGGATGATCAAGCATTTTTTTAATAACTTTTGTATAACCTTCTAATGGAATACCCTGATACTTATCCTGAAAATATCTGTTATCTTTTGATAAATATACCGGAACTCTTGCTGTTACAGCTCCGTCAACATCCTGAGGAGAAACTCCCCATTGTTTTGTTGTATAGTGTAAGAAAATCTTTTCATACACATAATTTGCCAAAAATTTCAAATCATCATCATCTTGCTTTTGAAATTCCAAAATCGGAACTTTTGTATTTATTTCAAAAACATCAAGTAATTTTTCTTCAAGTCTTTTTGCAAAACTATGAGGAAAAACATCATACAAAGTGTTAAAATTAAACGGAATATGAGTTTCTATACCGTCTAAATATCCGACAACTTTGTGCATATAAGTATTTAAATCAGTAAATTGTTTCAGAAAATTCCAAACTTTTTCAGAATTTGTGTGAAAAATATGAGATCCGTACTTGTGTATCATAATACCGTTTTCATCACGATAATCATAACAGTTACCGGCAATATGATCCTTTTTATCAATAACTAAAACTTTTTCACCTGCATTAGCTAACAAATTTGCCAATGTTGCACCGGAAAAACCCGCTCCAACTACTAAATTTATATCTTTATCAGCTGACATTTTATCTCCTTTGCCACCTTATGAAATTAAATAATACACATTTTATCTGATTTCTTTTTGTAATTGTTTTAAATATTGTTAAACCAAAAAGACGATATCTTTTTACTGTTGTTTCCCATACAGATGTATCTGCGTTGTGTTCTTTTAAAAAAGTCTCTGATTTGTTCATTGCATATTTTAAATCATTTTTTGCCTTCTTATCCTGCCTTTTTACAAGGGTATTTTTATGTCTGAAATAATAATAATGACCTTCAGGAACAACAACAAGTTTATTTGAGGCATATAAAATTTGAGGAGTAAATATAACATCTTCATATATTCTGCCTTTTTCAAATTTTATATTGGATTTTAATAACATCTCCCTTTTATAAATTTTATTCCATACATAACAGTGAGATGGCACATCACAAACTTCTAATTTTTTTGTAAAATCCGAATGAACAGATTTTGTTTTATATTTTAAGATTTGAGTATTTACATTTTTACTTGAACGAATAACACTTGCTACAGCAATATCGGCATTTTCATCCTTAGCATTTGTATATAAATTTTCTAAAAAGTCCAAACTTAGCCAGTCGTCTGAATCTACAAAAGAAATATATTCTCCTGCGGCAGCATTCATTCCGACATTTCTCGCATCAGATAATCCACCGTTTTCTTTCTTTATAATTTTTATCCTTTTATCTCTTTTTGAAAATTCTTTTAATATATCAGAAGAAAAATCTTTTGATCCGTCATCCACACAAATAATTTCTATATCTTTTAGTGTTTGATGAATTATAGAATCCAAACATCTCGGTAAATATTTTTCCACATTATAAACAGGAACAATAACACTAACTTTAGGTTTATTTATCTCAGATACCTGAGTAAACATACTGTCCAAAACCACAATAACATTGTTCGGATAAAGAGCCTTCATACATTCAGGAGTTTTATTTTTACATAATTTTTTTGTCTTTGGTTGAAGGCAGCACGGAGAACACGCGAAAAACTTTGAAAGTACAACACATTTTTCACTTCTCGGACGCCAGCGAACTATAGACGTTGCGCCATGAATTAATATTGAAGGAATATCCAACGCTGCAGCCATATGAACAGAACATGAATCGATACCTATTACTAAATCCATTTTTTTTATTAATGCCATTGATTCTTCAACAGAAAGTTTTCCACTCATATCTATGGGGGTGTTCTTTACTTCTCCCAACAACTTACTTAGTTTAGCATACGACTCAACGTCCTTCCCACCGCCGGAATAATAAACTTGTATATCTAATTTGTCAGATAAATACCTGATTATTTCAACCCAATAAGTATCCAGCCAATTTTTAGGAGTAAATCTGCTGTACACCTGAATTAAAACTTTTTTCTTCTCATTTTTACTTATCATTTCAGAAATTTTTTCTGTTGCAGAATCACTTATCCAGACTTCTGTTTTATCATCAGAAACTTCTATTTCATTTATACGTAAAAGATCCAAATAGCAATCAACTTCATGTCTGTCACAGTTGTATGGACTTTTTTTAGTCAAAAATTTGTTTCTTCTTACATTAAATCCAATTCTGTTTTTTACACCGGCCAAAAAAGCTATCGTCGTAAAGAATTTATCATTTTTTAAAAAATATACGGTTTCATATTCTTTGAAAAGTTTCAGGTACCTTGGGATTTCTTTGTACTTATCACCATTTATTTTAATAATACTATTTATATATGGACAATTTCGCATTACCCCTTCTGAAATATTGTCACACAAAGCATCAACAATCGCATTTGGCTTCGCTTTTCTCAATTCACGATAAAAAGCACTGGCAAATATACTATCCCCGACAGTTCCATATCTTATAACCAGAATTTTTTCCATATATGCTACTCAACCTCATAACAGTTCTATATAGAATATTAACCCAAACATAAGAAAAAATAATTATACATTCATTTATATTAAGTAATTTATCGGGAAAAATGAAAAAGGATATTATTTTTGATATAATCAAACTATAAGAATTATATTGAAAGGAATAAAATGAAAGTATTGATAGGTTTATCAGGGGGAGTTGATTCATCCGTTGCTGCACTAATATTAAAACAACAGGGCTACGAAGTAATCGGAGCAACAATGTCTATTTGGGGCAAAGACGGACTTGCAGTAGCAGAAGGGAAGCACAATGCCTGTTATGGTCCTGATGAAAAAGAAGATATCGAATCCGCAAAAAATCTTGCAGATCAACTTGGTATACCTTACCATGTAGTAGATTGCGTAACAAAATACGAAGATATTGTCATTGAAAACTTTAAAAAAGAATATCTTCAGGGGCATACCCCAAACCCTTGTGTTTGGTGCAACGCATTGATAAAATTTGGCGTGTTACCGGAAGTAGCGAGATTAAACGGTGTAGAATTTGATAAATTCGCAACCGGTCACTATGCAAGAGTCGAGGAAAAAGACGGAAGATATCTTCTCAAAAGAGGGGTTGCCCCGCATAAAGATCAATCTTACTTTTTATACAGATTAAAACAGGAGCAATTAAAAAATATTATATTGCCTCTTGGGACATATACAAAAGATCAAATTCGTGCAATAGCAAAAGAAAACGGACTTCAGGCAGCAGATAAACCTGATAGCCAAGACTTTTACGGCGGAGATTATAATGAATTACTCGGAGTAGAAGATAAAATAGGAAATATCGTAGATTTAAACGGTAAAATTTTAGGTCAGCATAAAGGCATTTGGAACTATACGATAGGACAAAGAAAGGGTATTGGAGTTTCAGCTTCTGAACCTTTATATGTTTTATCTTTGAACAAGGATACTAATGAAGTTGTTGTAGGACCTGCTGATAAAACATTCAAAAAATCACTTATTGCAAACGATTTAAACTGGATAGCAATAGACGGTATTACAAAACCTGTCAAAGCACAGGCAAAAATTCGTTCTACACAGCAACCAACAAACGTTGAAATAAGACCTTATGCAGATGGAGAAGTTGAAGTAATTTTTGAAGATATGCAAAAATCTATTGCCATTGGACAATCTGCAGTTTTTTACGATGGAGATACCGTTCTTGGAGGAGGGGTAATTAAAAGCGCACAGTAAATAATTATCTAGATTTTCTGTGAGAATATGCTTTTACACCTAAAACTTTTTTGTTCTTTCTTCTAAGATCTTCAATACTGTCTGCATTGAATTTGGAAAGTTTTTTGTCTATATTATCGCCGGTATTATTGTTGTTTTCGTTCTGACTAATTAATGAGGATGCGGCTGATTTTGTTACCTCTTCATTTTCGGTATTTGATGAAATAATAGGCATATTTTCAGAATCTTCACCTTCGGCAGAACCTGCAGCTAAAGTCTTCATTTTGCCTATTTGTCTGTTTAATACGGCTGAAATCAAATCTTTAGCAATATTTATACGTCTTTGAACGTTTGATTTATTACCTTTTAGATGATTTGCATCATTTTCCAATTCATCCAATTCATTTTGAAGAGAAGATGCAGTTTCTATATTGTTTGATATTTCAGTTTTTGAAACTTCCGATTCTTCAAAATTAATTTCAGGAGTTTGAATCGAAGCAGCTGCAGAAATAACATCATCTGTTTTCGCTATTATCTGTTTTTCTTTTGGATCAGTTTCACTATTAGAAGATGTCTGATTATTATTTTGGGAAGCAAATATATTATTTGAAAACATATGGTTCATTTCACCGGATTCGGAAACAGCTCCCTGAGATTGATCACGGTGATGCATCTTTGAAGCAAAATATGCTTTACTTCTTTCTCTTTGTTTCTCTCCATATTTATCTTCTTGAGCTGCCTGAGATTGAGTATTATCCATTGAATCAATATCCATAGAATTCAATTTTTCTATAACAACATCCTCAATAGCCTCTTGGATATCTTGCCCGTCTGCAATTCTTTCTTTGATTGCTGAAACAAATTTTGATGTGTCAAATCTGTGGAATATTTTATTTTTCAATTCCTGAGAAACACTTAACTCTGAAACTTTTGCAACAAGATATACCTTAATAAGATTTCCTAAATCAATATCAGCTTGAGATATCGTAGATTCATTTTGGGTTGACTCAGTTTCGTTTTCTTCAGGTTCTTCTGCTGCATTAGCTTCTGTTTCAGAAGATCCTGATACTGATGTTACACCAGCACCATTAGAATCATTACTATAATCATTATTGCCTTCTGATACAGATTCACTGGAAGAATTCGAATCCTGCATAGCGTTTGCATTCTGAGAAACTCCTTGAACTGCATTTTTATTTTGATTGTCAGCAGAATTTTCACCATTTTTAGCAGAAGAAATTGTAGAATTATTTTGGCTATTTGCTACCTGAGCTATTGTTTGAACCTGCTCATTAGAATCAGCACCTTCTCCTCCTTCAGGGTTTAATGCTTGTTCTTCTGATTTTTGCATTTTCATTTTTTCCACTTCTGCTTTAGCATCTTTTAAAGCATCTTTCAAAGTTTTCTTTGCATCTTTTACTGCCTTTTTCTTTTCTTGCTCAGCTTTTTTAACTTCTTTTTTGCCTTTAGTTGTACTTGTTTTATCGACCTTATTTTTTTCTGTTGTTAATTCCTGCAAATCAACAACTTTTTTCTGAGAACTTACTATAAGATCTACAGCATCTTTAGAGGAACTTTGTTCTGTTGAAAGAACATCATTTGTATTTCCAAATTGAGATATTGACTCGCCAACTTCTTTAAAGCCATCTATACCTGATTTTACTGATACAACACCTCCTGCAGTTATTCCTGCACAGGTTAACATACATTTCGCTGCATTTTTTATTAAATATTTACCCATAGGAGCAGTAAGGAAACAGCTCAACATGCCTATACCTATTCCCATAACTATACCACATCCGACCATTCCTGCAGCTCCCAATGCTGTATATGCAGCACCATCAATAGTTCTACCTGTAGATGTTAATGCCAATACAGTAGATGAAAATAACATAACTTTGTTACTTGCGTCTAATTTTTTTGCCGCTGCATTATTTTGTTTATTGATGTGCTGTATTTGAGGGATATTGTTACTGATTTCTTCTGATATTGCTTTGTTTTCTTTACTGAAATTACCCACCTGCTTTGTAATTCTATCAATTTTTTTGTTATTTGATTTCTTTTTAGCTTCAGCTTTTTTATTATCTTTTATTGGTTTAGGTGCTTGGGGTTCTTTTGGAGTTCCATCATCATTGTATTTTATTTCCTGAATTTCCTGAGCTTGTTCTTGCGCACTCTTTTCTTTTTCTTTTGCGTCATCCTGATCAATTTTTGCTTGTTCACCAAAAAGATTTACAAGCTGTTTCATTAAAGAATCAGATTTTTTTGTATTTTTATTAAACAATGCTTCAAGCTTTTCCACAAGAGAAGTCATCTTTTTACCTTCAGTTATGGCTTGTCCTATACCTACATTAAGAGTATTTGAATCTTCAAGCACTTTTTCTCTTGCTTTACTTTGCTGCTTAATTTCAAGTTGATGAACAACAACCATACCTGCCAGTAACGCTATCAAACCCGTACCCACAGCACTAAAGACACCGGTCGCTATTAACGCAACCGCTGCTGCCTGAACGGCAGCTAATCCAACAGATGCAAGACTATTTGCAACAGGCTTAAGCCCTATATCATCTGCAGCTGAATCACTTAATTCTTGTGCTTCAACTTTATCTGAATTAGTAGTTTCTCCAACAGCATTTTCTGTCTCTGAAGCTGCAAAGACACCAGAATTGCGTGATTCTAAATTTATACTTATATTGTTTAATTCTTCATAGTATTTTTCGGCAAAACTTACTAAATCAGAAGTTCCTTCAATATAGCTCCTTGCACTTGATACTACAGACTCCAGATCTGAAACGGAGTGAATTGCCAACGCAGAAACATTTCCGGAAGAAATACCATATGTGCTCGTATTTCCGGCTCCTGTTGTTATTTTGCTGCTTTTTACAGCATCAACATCAGTTGAATTTACATTACTGTTTTTTACATTCTGAGAGTTTGTTAATGCCATATTATTTAACTCTCTGATAATTGTCCCGGCATTTACACATTCCTCATTTAATGTATTTATTCTTAATACATAATTTTCTAATATTTTTGAATTCTTTTGAATATCCTGGCTTTCAGTTGAGCCCTGAACTCTCTGTTGTAATTCATTATATCTTTCAACTTCTGAAGGAGACAAACTACCTCTGTTCTTTTTAGCATCCAAAACTTTCCATTCTGCAACATCATGTTGAATTTGTTTTAAAATCGATGTCTGTGAATTACTTTTAGCTTTTAAATTTTGAACTGCCCTTTCATACGCTTTTATTTCTTCTAATTTTTCTTTAATTAGTTTTTGTTTTTCTTCAGATTTTTCAATAAATTCTTTTTCAATTTTTTGTTGAGCATTCACATCTGTATTATTTGAGACATCTGCAGTAGAAGAATTGTCATTTATTTCATCATTCAAAATTACATAAGAAATTACATCCGCATCTTTCTGACCCTGAGCCCATTCCAAAACTTCTTTAGGAACATAAAAGCCATCATCAGCCATATTTATAATTTCTTCATAAGAATATCCTGCCCAATTATCATCCGGCACAGGATTTTTCACATTCAATAATTTTGCAATGGATCCTGAAATTCTGGCATCATCACGAATACGGAATTTTTCCGTTGCATAATCCAGATAAAATACATCATTATAAGTTGTTATACCTTCTTCGTTTTCGTGTTCATACTTATATTTCAATCGTTCAGCATATTCTACTATCTCAGGTGTTAAAACTTGATCTCTGATCGTTTCATATGCTTTTTGATAATATTCTTCATCTGTAGATAAAGTATTATTTTGGTGAATATCGTTATATTTTAATTCTTTTGCATACTTTTTGACTGCATCCTGATATTTTGTAGGAATTGCAGAAGAAGATAACGACATTCTGCCGTTGAAATCATTAATATATCCAAATTTATTTCTATTACTGATATTCACCTTTATATGCCCTTATCCTTTGATACAATTCCAAAGACGGCATTTTTAATGGTTTTCTTCAGTAAAATAAGAAGTTTTAATCAGTATTTTTACAATTCTTTACAATATTAAATATTATACATTCTTAAATATGTTTTTCTATATTTGAAATTATTGTTGATTTTGGCATAAGACCTGCCATTCTTTCTACAGGTTTGCCATCTTTGAAAACTAACAAACAAGGAATACCGCTCACGGAATATTGTTTTGCAGTTTCCAAATTTTGCTCTACGTTAATTTTTACAAATTTAACTTTACCATCATATTCCTGAGCAATCTCATCCAAAACCGGAGATAATTTACGACAAGGCCCACACCATGTCGCCCAAAAATCAACAACCGTGACTTTATCAGAATTAATAACTTCTATTTCAAAAATATTATCTGTAACATCAATAACATTTGCCATATAAAATTCCTCCTGAGTATATAACAGACCATATCAATATTAACACATAAAATATTTTTATGCTATTATCTGAATAAGAGAAATTAGGATAAGTAAATGGCTAGAAAAAAAATAATTGAGATAGTTTTGGATACGGAAACGACCGGATTAGATTATACAAAAGAAAAAATGGTTGAATTTGCCGCAGTCAGATTAGAAAACGGTAAAATAAAAGATGAATTCCAGACTCTCATAAATCCTGAGCAACACATCAGAAAATCAAGTATAGCAATTCATGGAATTACACCTGATATGGTTGCAGATGCCCCGACAGAAAGCGAAGCATTACCTAAAATTCTTGAATTTATCGGAGATTATCCAATAGTAGCACATAACGCAATATTTGATTTCTCTTTTATAAATGAAGCTTCAAAAAGAGTTTTTGGTAAATGCATAAACAATGAAAAAATTGATACTCAACAGATGTTTAAAGAAATATATCCTGAACTTGAAGCTCACGGATTAAATGCGTTAACCGAAAAATTTAAAGTAGAACTGACAAATCATCACAGAGCAATGGGAGATACAATGGGTTTAGCCCTTGCTTATCCAAAATTAAAAAAACTATATTTACAAAAGTTTGATTGGGAAAATAAACAACTGGACAATATAGAATATCTTTTTGAAAGATTTTTGAGGATACAACAAACCATAACAACACTTCAGGCAGAATTACAGGATCTGAAGTCAGTATTTAAATTACATTTTGAACTTGGCGGAAAACCTATTACCTCTGAAGAGGGAGATACACTTGTATATAATTCTAAACAAACTTTTGGCTATGATTTTGAAGAAATTAAACAGGTTTTGGAAGAAATAGGTGCACTTTCCAAAGCAACCAAGTTAAATTCCGGATTTATTGACAGACTTGTTAATGGTCACAGTCTTGATGAAGAAAAAAGAGAAATTATCAAAAATGCAAGAAGAGAACTGACCGAAACAAGAAATGTCCAGATTATAAAAGGGAATAAACAATAATTAAGGAGAAAATAATGTTTAAAAAACTGGGAGCATTCTTTGCAGAACCTCCTTCTAAGGAACCAATACAAGACAGCCAGCAAGTTGCATCAATGTATAAACATTGGAGATGGAGAATATTTTATTCAAGCTTCATTGCTTATGTAGTTTTTCATTTGTGCAGAAAAAATATCGCTGTAGCATTGCCGGCAATGGGTAAAGCTTTAAGTTTGACAAATACTCAGTTAGGCATATTAGGATCAACATTATATGTAACCTATGGAATCGGAAAATTTGTAAACGGTGTAATTGCAGATAAATCAAACGTTAGAACATTTTTACCAACAGCGTTGATTCTGTCTGCAATATGTAATATTTGTTTTGTATTAAGTGCAATATTTGTTACTCCCGGGCATGTAAGCTTTTTTGGTTTACCATCAGCAACTGTTTTATTATGGTTGTTATCATTTTTCTGGGGTGCAAACGGATGGTTCCAATCATGCGGATTTCCACCTGTTGCAAAAAGTTTATCATATTGGTTTTCAAACTCTGAAAGAGGAACTAAGTGGTCAATTTGGTCAACTTCACACCAGATTGGTGTTTTTGCATCAGTTGCGTTATCTGGTATTGTAATTGATAAATTCGGATGGATGGCAGCATTTTATGTTCCTGCAATAATTTGTTTAATTACCGGCGTATGGTTATTTGACAGATTAAGAGATAAACCTCAATCTTTGGGACTACCTGATATTGAAAAATATAATAATGAACCTGTTAAAGAGGTTGAAAAAGATGAACAGGGAGATGTTTCCTACGTTCAGATTTTCAAAAAGCATATTTTGTGCAATCCTATAATTTGGATGCTGGCGATTTCATATACTTTTGTCTATATCATAAGATTTGGAACAGAAGATTGGCTGGTAAAATATTTAGTTGAAGTTAAAAATAACACATTACCAATAGCCAGTGCAAAATTATCAACACTAGCTTTGGTGGGTTCAGCCGGAGCCATTATGGCAGGTATAATATCGGACAAATTATGCAAAGGAAACAGAACTCCTGTTAATATAGCTTTTTTGTGCTTATTAATTTTAAGTTTGTTCTTATTTGCAACAAACCCAACAGGTAAACCTATATTCGAAATTTTAGACTATGTATATGCAGCAATGATTGGTGTATTTACAGCAGGTCCACAGATGTTAATTGGCGGCCTATGTGCAGTAGAAAGCAGTTCAAAAAGAGTTGCATCGGCTTCAATTGGTTTTACCGGAGTTTTTGGTTATATAGGAGCAGCGCTATCAGCAAGCGGAACCGGATTTATGGTTGATAAATTCGGATGGAACGGAGCAATTGCTTTCTGGATGATTTCAACAGCAATATGTGTAGTTCTTTGCACAATATTACTTATATTTGAAAAAATAAGAAAGAAAAAGGCTCAAGCATAATAAATATATGAGAGGAGTAAATAATATTTTGCTCCTCTTTTTATAAAAGATGTTGCAAATTTTTTTTTAGTAAATATAATAGATTCATAAGCGTATGGGAGCGTAGCTCAGTCTGGTTAGAGCGCATGCCTGTCACGCATGAGGTCGCGAGTTCGAGCCTCGTCGTTCCCGCCATTAAAAAGAGAGTCCGTCAGGGCTCTTTTTTAATGGCTGTTCTGTATCAGGGATTTTGAGATAAAGTATTGCAAGTTTGACATTTTAGTCGGAAACAAAAAGATTAAAATTCAATACAAAGATTCGGGGTATATATGTTTCTTTTTACATTTGGAGGCATTAAAGATTTAATAAAATCTTGATTCAATATAAAATTATTATTTTGATAATTATTATAAAGTTGTCTGATAATGCCATTTTGTTGTGCATTGTACATGCTACATAATTTAGGAGAAATGATGAATAATTCCGGTCCAACAAATCTTACCCTTAATTCACATTTGTCTGAAATTTTTCCGTATTCAGAATAACCATCATCATATTCTTCTCTGGATATGTAGTAGCCTTTATCATAACCACCTTCTACTGTGTTAATTCCTGAAAATACTTGTCCTAGCTTATCATTTGTTTGCATAGGTTCAATTTCTGTCAATAAAAAACTAAAACCATCTAGCAAATCTTTATAACAGTATAATTTTCTGATTTTAAATTCATAATTACTCATAATGTAAAAACTTCCATCCATTTTAGTTTCAGTTTTTACAATCCTTGTTATATTAGCATCTCCTCCACTACCAAATATGCAATATGCCATTAGTTCTTTAACACTATTATTAATTTTTGAAAATAATTTATCTATTGTATTTTTGTCTGTTACCTGAAATAGATTGCGTTTACCTGGAAAAATCTCACACAGTATTTCTGTAAATTTTATATTTGAATCTATAATTTTCTGTTGCTTTTGGTATTCCCTTAAAGTATCGTCGTTTTTATCTAAAAAATTAATTATTTCTTTTTTTGATTGTAATCTTTGTTTAGGATTTTGATTTGTTAATTTATGGATTAAAGCTTCTTATTTAGTATATTCGATATTTCTTCTACTAATTTTATCTGGATTTTGTCCTCTTATAGTTGTTCCTGTTATAAGCCAATATAGAATTTGACCAAAAGCAAACCAATCAGAAGCAAATGAAACTTCACCAATAGTTTTTTGTGATTGTTCTGGTGCAGAAAAATAATAATTAGCCAGACGATCATTAGCTTCAGTTTCAACTAATTTAACATCATCTTGATTATCAAATTTTGAAATATCAAAATCAGCAATTAATAATTTTTTGTCATATATAAAGATGTTATCTGGTTTTAAATCTCGGTGGATTATATTGTTTTGGTGCAATTTATCAATGTCATTCAGTAAGACATGAAATATTTTTTCAAATTGTTGAAATGAAATATTTCCAACTTCTTTTTTATATTGTTTTAATGTCTTATTAATATATGGCATTATTGTATAAGGAATTTTTACATCATCTAGAATTAATTCTCCAAAATACAGTTGGGGGACTATATCTAATTTATAATATTTAGTAAATAAGTTTATATATGCTTGTTTAAATCGTAAGTATTGGTTTGAAAGCCGTTCGTTAATATTTTCAGCTAGAAACTTTATAGCAAATTTTTCTGATATATTCTCAAGAGTAGCTTCTTTTACTATAGCAGTCCCACCTTCATATTGGTGCTTACCTATGTGAAAAATCCCCAAATTAGTATTTATTGTTTTAATATTCTTAAGTAATGATGTAAGTTCTTTTTTTGTTAGTATGCTCATTATTTAAACTCTATC
>CACXDL010000002.1 GCA_902766395.1 uncultured bacterium | reverse complement strand
GGTTAAAACTTTTGTTGAACTGTACGACAAACCTCTTGTTATACTGGGAGATATGGGTGAGCTAGGTGAGAATGAAAGTTTATATCATTACCAAGTCGGAGAATATTTTTCAAAGTTTAACAAAGATGTAACGTATTTAACGGTAGGTAATCTTGCAAAAAAAATAGGCGAACCCCTTAAAGAAAAGGGCTTTAAGGTGCTAAATTTTTCTTGTAATGAAGAAGTTTCCCGTTACATTGTTGAAAATTTGGATAAGAGTTATACAATCTTTTTAAAGGCCTCAAGGTCTATGAAATTTGAAGAAATTATTGGCAATATAAGAAACAGAGGGATATAGATTATGATAATGACAGCAGTTGCTTTTTTGCTAGGGTTTATATTGTGCTCGTTGTTTGGGGTTCCGTATATAGATTTATTAAAGAAAAAGATGGTTGGTCAGTATATAAAAGATGTTGCACCAGAAAGCCATGCGAAGAAAGAGGGAACTCCCACAACTGGTGGCGTATTTATAGTCTCTGCGGTTATTATTTCTGCGGCGATTACCCTTTTACTGGCTCAAAAAATGACT
Organism: uncultured bacterium; assembly: GCA_902766395.1. Taxonomy (GTDB): domain Bacteria; phylum Cyanobacteriota; class Vampirovibrionia; order Gastranaerophilales; family Gastranaerophilaceae; genus Zag111. The sequence goes on along the minus strand of CACXDL010000002.1, from coordinate 5,804 downwards.
CCAATTGCCTTAATTGCACTGTTAACTTTAGTCTTTTGTACATTTGCCGGTTTTCAGGATGATTATATAAAGATTAAAGGTAAAGGGAACGATGGTTTAACTCCAAGGGGGAAATTATTCAGACAGATTGCAATTGCTCTTTTGCCGACAATAACCTTGATTATGACAAATCCTGCATCATGTACTTTTTCAGTTGGGACATATGTAATAAATCTGGGTTGGTTATACCCGCTTCTGGCCGTATTTATTATTACAGGGTCTTCAAACGCTTATAATCTCACTGACGGTTTAGATGGACTCGCTGCAGGATGTGGTATCCCTGCATTTTTAGCCGCGGCTGTTATTTCTTTATCAATGGGACATATAGAGCTTGCAATAATATCAGCTTCAGTCGCTGGGGCGTTAATTGGTTTTCTTGAGTATAATAAGCCAAAAGCAAAAGTTTTTATGGGCGATACAGGTTCTTTGGCTATAGGAGGTTTGCTTGGAACAATTGCCGTATTAGGAAAGTTTGAGTTTTTGCTGATATTTTTCGGTGCAATATTTGTAATGGAAACTTTGTCTGTTATTATTCAGGTTACCAGTTTTAAAACAACCGGAAAAAGGGTTTTTAAAATGGCTCCGATTCATCATCATTTTGAATTACTTGGATGGAGTGAGAAGAAAGTAGTAATTGTGTTTTCTGTTGTATCTTTAATTTTTTCAGTCATTGCCGTTATTTTATATGAGATATTTACAAAGGGGATAATATAATGAGTGTCAGAGGTAAAAAAGTTTTAGTGTTAGGGCTTTCTAAAAGTGGTATTGCCGCTGCTAAATTCGCTAAAAAACATGGTGCAGATGTTTTTTTAACCGAATACAATGATGTGACAACAAAAGAACAATCTGATAAAGTAAAAATGCTGGAAGATATGGGTATTCATGTTGAGTATAATGGGCATTCAGATCTTTTCATTAAAAAATCAGATTTGGCAGTTACAAGTCCAGGGATTCCTCCTCAAAGTCCTATTATCAAGAAAGTCAGAGCAGAGCAGATTCCTGTTATATCTGAATTAGAACTTGCATATCGTGAATGCGATATCCCATTTATCATAATTACTGGTACAAATGGTAAAACAACTACAACATCTTTAACTCATCATATTTTATCTAAAAAATTGCGAACAGAGGCATGTGGTAATATAGGTACTCCTCCGTGCCTTGTTGCTGATGAAAATTTAGATTATTTTGTTTGCGAAGCAAGTTCTTTCCAACTCGATATGAGTTCTTCTTTAAAGCCATATATCGCTGTTTGGACTAATTTTACTCCGGATCATATTGATTGGCATAACGGTTTAGAAAATTATTTTAATGCAAAAGCAAGGGTGTTCAGAGATCCCCAAACTGCAAAGTATTGCATTTTGAATGCAAAAGATCCAAAACTTTTAGCTTTTTCAAAAGAAATAAATGGGAAACTTTTTATGTTTGGCGATAATGTAGGTGATAATTGTTGTTTTGTTAGAGATGGATCAATTATATATAAACAAGATGGAAAAGAAGAAGAAATTATCAAAATTTGTGAGTGTCCTCTTATTGGTGATCATAATTATCAAAACATAGAATGTGCAATAATATGTGCGAAATTAGTCGGATTGGATAATGAAATAATTAAGCAGGCGATAATTGAGTTTAGAGCTCCGGCACATCGCTTAGAAAAAATAGCTCAAAAAGGCGGTATAGCTTTTTATAATGATTCAAAGGCCACTAATCCGGAGGCTTCTATAGTAGCTATAAATTCTTTTGATAATAAAAATGTAGTTCTCATAGCAGGCGGAAGAGATAAAAATACAGATCTAAAAGAATTTTGTGAATCTGTAAAATCTCATATTTCAACAGTTATTCTTATTGGTGAAGCCGCAGATAGATTTGATCAAAATCTTAGAAAATATGATTTTACAAATATAAAAAGAACAAAAACGCTGCAAGAGGCTGTTGATTTGGGGATAAGTATTAATCCGGATGTTATTTTACTATCTCCAGCATGTGCAAGCTTTGATATGTTTAACAGTTATGAACATAGAGGAGATGTTTTCAGAGATTATGTCTTATCAAGAATATAAAGTATTAAGAAAACGTAAAAAAATGATAAGAGATCACAGAAGATCTTCTTCTGATGTTATGCTGTCCGCACCTGATAAACCTCTTATTATAATTGTGACATTTCTCGTTATAATAGGTTTTTTAGCAATATTTTCAGCAACGGCTCCTAAGTGTATGCGAGAGGGAGTAAATTTAGGAACTTTTTTGTTTAAACAGGGGATTTTTGCTTGTGTAGGCTTTTTAGCAATGGGATTTTTTGCAAAATTTGACTACCACAAACTTGAAAAATATAATAAAAAATTTCTGTGGATCGTATTAATTTTGTTATGCGTTGTAAAATTCACTCCGTTGGGAATGGAAATAAACGGGGCTAGGCGTTGGATAAATTTAGGATTTATGCAGCTGCAGCCTTCTGAATTTGCAAAGCCTTTGTTGTGTATGCTTTTGGCTTCTGCGTTTAAAGACAAAGTTAAATTGTTTGAGTCTTCAACTATAACAAGAGTCGTTATACCGCTACTGATAGTTTTGTTTTTAGTATTTAAACAGCCAAATTTAAGTATGGTAATAATACTGCTTGTTACAGGTCTTGCAATGTATATTGCTGCAGGCGGCCCAATGATTATTTTGGGTATTGGCGGCGGACTTGTCGGTGTGGGGATTTTGTCGGTTATACCAAAATTGTTGCAAGGTTACCAAATGGATAGAATAAATATTTGGTTAAATCCGGGAAGCGATGCTTTGGGTAAGGGGTATAATATTATTCAATCCCTTATTGCATTTGCTTCAGGTGGTTTTAGTGGTACAGGCTATGGGGGGTCAATACAAAAACTTGCGTATTTGCCTGAGTGTCACACAGATTTTATTTTTTCTATTTTAGCTGAAGAGTTTGGTTTTTTGGGTTGCTTTTTTGTAATAGGGCTATTTGCTGCCCTTGTTCATAGAGGGATGAGAATCTCAAAAAGATGCCCTGATATGTATGGAAAACTTTTGGCTTTGGGTATAACTTTTATTTTTGGCTTTCAGGGATTTTTGAATATGTCTGTTGCGAGTTCTTTGTTGCCTGTAACCGGTGTTACTCTGCCATTTATAAGCTATGGCGGGACATCTATAATCGTATTTTTGTCTATGATTGGCATATTACTTAACATTTCAAAGCAGAGAATAAAAAAAATAAGGGCTGAAGTTGATGAATAAGAAAACATATTTTATAACAGGTGGAGGAACAGGAGGACACATATATCCTGCATTAGCAGTAGCAGATAGTTTGTCGCTATGCGAGGATACTGAAAAAATTTTTTACGTTGGGAATCCTAATAATTTAGAAGCTTCTATTTTAAAGAGCAGAAATTATGTATTTTTACCGGTTGATTCTTCGGGTATGCCAAGAAAAGCTACCATATCTTTGATCAGTTGGTGTTTTCAGATGATTTATGCATGGATAAAATGTTGTCATTATATTGCCAAATATAAGCCGGATGTTGTTTTTGGAACCGGTGGTTACGTTTCCGCTCCGGTTTTATTCGCGGCATTGGTTATGAAAGTCCCTTTTGTATTGCATGATTGTGATGCAAATCCGGGACTTGTTACAAGAAAATTTGCGCCTTACGCAAAAAGTGTTTCTGTTGCTTTTGAGGTAGCGAAAAATAAATTAAAATCTGAAAATTGTTATGTGAACGGTAATCCTATAAGAAACGATTTCCAAACATTAACCAAAGAAGAGGCGAGAACATCCTTGGGTTTGTCAGATAAATTGACCTTATGTATAATGGGCGGTTCTCAAGGTGCAAAAAGTATCAATGAGGCCTGTGTAAATATTTTAAAAACTCTTGTTGAAGAAAATGATATACAAGTAATTTTTCAAACCGGTAAGAAAAATTATGAAGATGTAGTCAGCCATTTAAAGTCAATATATCCTGAATATGAAATAAACAGAAATATTATAATAAAGCCGTATTTTGATAATATGACAGAAGTTTTAAAAGCTTCTGACATTGCCGTTTCAAGAGCGGGCTCTTTAAGTATTTCAGAGTTGTGTGCCTGTGGTATTGCAACGATTTTTATTCCATATCCGTATGCCGCAGCAGATCATCAAAGAAAGAATGCCAGATATATGGTTGAAAATGGGGCAGGGTTATATTTAGAGGATTCTGAAACTAATCCTCAAGCTCTTTTGAAAAAAATAAAGAGTATATCTCAGGATTATGTATATATGAGAAAAATACAGCAAAACGCTTTAAATTTGGCAAAATATGACGGAGTCGCAAAAATAGTTGAACAAATTTGTTCTTGTTAAACATTTATTTTAATTACTTAATGTTTCTAGATATTCCTTGTTTGCTTCGAGGGCATCTTTTGTTCCTGAAATTGAGTAGACTGGTTTGTTTTTAAATACATATTTTGCAGTGTTAAGAATATCTTCTGTCGTAATTTTATCAATTTCGTTAAATTTTTCATTGAGGAAGTTTAAGCCATAAGGGCTGTTACTGCTTGCTGCTAATATCCGTGCTTTTACCGAATCCATTTCGACACCGGCAAGAAAATCATTCTTGAGTGCTTTTTTGGCTTGTTCTAACTCTTCTTCTGATACTTTTTCTGTTGAAATTTTGTATATGTTTTCGTTAAAGCCATCTATTGATTTTTTGATGTTATCGTATGATTTTTCTCCTGTTTCGGTATTGTTTGTTGTTGTTTTTATTCTTAAGCCAATGACTCCAATATCGTTAACATTGCTGTAGTTTGCAGATACAAGATACGCAAGATGACGTTTTTCTCTCAAATCAGAAAATAGTCTGGATGATGATGATCCTCCGAGAATATGCTGTAAAATCTGCAGACAAAGTGTATCTTTGAGGTTCCCATTAATTTGGAATTTAAAACCCTCAAATATTTCTGCCTGATTTCTTTTTGTTTCTGTCGTATAAACCTGTACTTTATCAATAGGAATGTAAGATTTAGGTATAGAAACATCTTTAGGTTTTACAGCATTGAATGCCCCTGCAGAATTAAATATTTGTTGTTTTAATTCAGGATATTTACTAAATGGTCCTGTGACGGTAACTGTTCCCTGTCCGTTTAATAAAATTTCGTTGTATAGAGATTTTATATCTTCAAGAGTAATATTCCCAAGGCTTTTTAGTTTTTCTTCTGTAGTATATGATATGTCTGTGTTTTGATATATTGCTTTTGTGTAATTATCAAGAGCAGATGGTTCTTTATTTGCATAATAATCTCTGCAGTGTTGTATTGCGTTTTCAAAATCTTTTTGAGTGAAATTGACGTTTTGAATTTGTTCTTTAATAAGATTTATTGCAGTGACAGTATCTTTTGCAAGGAAGTCAGAGAAAAGTGCAACAGTGTTTGCCCCCGCACTAATTCCTGTGCGTATTCCATTTTGATCATAAATAGAATCAAGTTTGTCTTTTGATCGGGTATTTGTCCCACAATTTTGGAGCATATCACAAAGAACATCTCCTAATGCTGCTTTATGTGGAGCCCATTTAGGGTTGGCAAATGTCAGGGAGTAATTTACAATATCAGATTTCTCATCTTTGAGAACAACATCAAAATTATTTGCCATTGTGTATTCTTCTGTTTCATTTAAGTTTATAGGAATTTTTTTTGTTGCTCCGGTGAAAGCCACAGATGAATGAGATCTTAATGAATTATAATTTTTATTTATTGTTTCTTCTGTTGTGTTACTTGGGTGAACAACGGTAAGAGATGCT
>CACXDL010000001.1 GCA_902766395.1 uncultured bacterium | reverse complement strand
TTCAAGAAATTGTGGTCACTGTTTTCGGCTATTAACTGTTCCATCTTCTGTAGTTGATGAGTGTGGTAATTAAGCCTGTACTGTGCCATTTTTAATTTCTTTTTTATTGTCAGAAAGTCTTTGATTCCTTCTACTATTGATTCGGTGATCGCTTTTAGCGGATTCTTTCTTATAATATAGTTCTTAGAGTATATCAGGAAATCTAAAAGCCTTCTGACGTATAGTTCTAAAGTTTCTTGAAACATAATTGTCCTTATACCTTAGACCTACATGTATTTAAAAACATACATTCAAAATAAATTGCGTTATTATAAGCTTTTACTTCTTTTAAATGTAATATTTCTTAACATAAGGTCTCTTCTTACATATTTTTATTAACGGAATTTTTTTATTATTCTTTAATTAAAATTTAAAATTTGTTCCAAAATTAATTTGCGAACTTGAAGGAGAACCATTATCGTATTGTACTTCAGCCGCCCCGACATTAAAATCCATACGATCTTTATCTTTGAAAGGGTTAATATGAAGAGAGGCTTCTTCTTTGGTACTCCTGTTTGACATATTTTTAGACAATGTGTTTTTTACTGCGAAATGCTCGTTAAAACGATACTCCGGGGATATAGAAACCGTGCCTTTGCCTTGGCTTTCAATATTATTTAAGGTCTCTGTTTTGTATGATGTATCAACTGACATTTTTTTATTGAATCTTTTTTTTGCATACAGAGTTCTTGTTTGTTTTGCATTCTCAGGGGTAAAAGTTGTATCGTATTTGGCTCCTACATCAGCATATTTCATTTTTTTTTCTTGGGTAAACGATGTTGTTTTGGGTGTGTATTCATTATTAAATGTAGGATTTGGATTTTGTTGTTGTGGAGTTTTATCGTATTCTATGTCTTTATTTTTAATTTCTTCATAATTTGGTGAAGTGTTATATTTTAATTTGTATTGAGGGTTTAAAAGAATTTCATCTTTATCTGAAGTTTCTTTTATAATGTTTTTTGTTTCTGTTGTGTCATTATCAGAATTTCCTTTTATTTTGTCTGTAATGTCAGTTCCTTCTATTATTATTCCGAAATCTCTTTCTTTTGCGAAAGCCTGTGTTGTAGTAATTGTAAGTACAAATATAAGTAGTATCCGTATTATTTTTTTCATATTACCTCTCTGTTTTCAATTCTTTGTCCCAGTTTGCAAGAAAATATATTCCCAGAACAAAATATGTAAACCACATTAATATTGTAGCAAAACAATGAGAACCGTTCAAATATGCTCCTATCCACATAATTACGCATAAAGCATTTACAATCGTCCAGGCATACCACTGTTCCACACATCTTCTTACTGTAAAAATAAATGCGAATATAGATAGTATTGTTGTTACGGAATCTATAACCGGATTTAGATCGTTAAAACACTTTAGAATGAATGATAAAGATATTATTAAAACTGACGCAATTGCAGTGTATATGAGAAGTTCTTTTTTAGTTAATTTTGTTTTGTATATTTCTTGCTTGTCTTTTTTCATATGTTTTTTCCAATTTGCAATTCCGACAAATTGCATTGGAAAATAGTATAGCATATTTAGTGCAAGATTTCCCCAAAATAAATTTTTATATGAAATATAAGAGTAGCATATATTTGAAAGTATCCCAAATACATAACAGGATATTTTGCCTTTTCCTGCCAAGATTGTTGCACAAATTCCACAAATCGCAGAAATCAATGCGATAGGCGTATCTTTCATATAAATTGAGATTAGGATTATTATCAGTATTACTGCCGGATGTATAAATCTTTCATATTTTCCCCAACCTTCAAATTCTTTTTTTATAAAGTTTATATAGCTCATTATTTTAGTATTCTGTTGTAAATTGTTTCTATATTTTTTAAAAATTCATTTGGATTAAAAATTTGATCTATTTCTTTTTCATTTAAGTATGATTTAATTTCAGGATCATTATTTAAATTGTTCTTGAAATTTCCTTTATTTTGGAAAGCTTCAAGTGCATTTCTTTGTACTATTACATATGCCTCTTCTCTTGATAAACCTTTTTGAACAAGCGATAATAATACTTTTTGAGAATATACTATTCCTCCAAATTCATTTGTATGAGAGAGCATATTGTCTTTGTGTACAACAATGTTTTCCATAATATTGTTAAATCTGTAAAGCATAAAGTCAACTAATGTGAAACTGTCAGGAAAAATTATACGTTCTGCTGAACTGTGAGAAATATCTCTTTCATGCCAAAGATTTATATTTTCCATAGCTGCCATAGAATTTGATCTTACAACTCTTGCCAATCCACAAAGGTTTTCGCTTAATACAGGGTTTTTCTTGTGTGGCATTGCTGAAGATCCTTTTTGACCTTTCCCAAACCCTTCTTCAAGTTCAAGAACTTCGGTTCTTTGCAAATGTCTTATTTCTGTGGCGAATTGCTCAATTACACTTGCGATTAGTGCCAAAGATTGCATTAAATATGCGTGATAATCTCTTGCAATTATTTGTGTAGATATTCTGGCAGGTTTTAATCCTAAATTTTTGCAGGTAAGTTCTTCAATTTTTGGAGATATATTACTATACGTGCCGACCGGTCCCGAAATTTGTCCGACTCGAATTTGTTCAAGTGCATGTGTAAAGTTATTTTTTTGTCTTTCTAATATATCTATCCAGGAACATAATTTTATTCCAAATGTCATAACTTCTGCGTGTACTCCATGTGAACGTCCGATGCAAAGAGTGAGTTTATGTTCCTGAGCAAGTTTTTTAAGTGTTTGAATAATTTGTTTTAAATCTTCAAGTATTATTTTGCCGCTATCTTGTATTTGCAATGCAAAGGCTGTATCTATTACGTCAGAACTGGTCATTCCAACGTGTACGTATCTTCCTAAGTCCCCTAAACTCTCATTTACGCAAGTTAAAAAGGCAATTACATCGTGACGAACTTCCTTTTCTATTTCGTCAATTCTTCCAACTGTAAAACAAGCTTTTTCTCTTATCTGAGTTGCAACCTCTTTTGGGAATGTCCCTAATTGAGCATATGCATCGCATACTGCCAATTCTACATTTAAATAGTATTGAAACTTAGATTCTAAGTCCCAAATTTTCTTCATTTCTTCTCTTGAATATCTGTCTATCATAGCAAATATATTTTATCATAAATAAATAGCAAAATTATTTTTTACTTATTTTATTCTGATTAAGGAGTTGTATTATGAAAGTTGATTTTAATGTTTGTAATAGTGTTTATGCCGTAAATACAATAAAATATTCTAATGATGTTGTGAAACCAATTATAAACAACCATCGTGATAAAGTGTCTTTTAGTGGTAATTACATCTCATTAATGAATGAGATTGTAGAAAAAAATGTTTCCAATGTCACAGATGTAGAAAAGTCCTTTGGTCGTTTGCTCAAAGCTATTGTAACTGATGATTCCATCACAAAAGAAAAATGGTTTAGTGATATAAAAACCCTGTACGATAGAAAAGGTTTTAAAGAAATGATGCAGTGTTTGATTCAAAAATCGCACGAATCAAATAATATTGATAAAATGTATAAAAATGTATTAGAATTTGGGCAGGATTGTGAACACGGTTTGGTGTTGGCAAAAAATAAAAATAAACCGGCTTTATCAATAGACGATTATAACAGAATTTTTGGTATTGATAACTCTGAGGCAAATCATCCTATAATAACTTTTTATGGAGATGAAAATACTTTGGTAGAATTTTCTATTACACCTAAAGGTAAATTAGAATTTCAGCAAACTGGTAAAGATATTGATATAAATACATCTTTCCATAAAACCGGCGGTAATCGAGAAAAAGTTATTTATAATAACAAATATAGTCAGGATGTAATATATTATAATAAAGATGGTTCAGAAAATTTCTTGAAAAATTGGTTTTTTGGCGGAACTACGGTTATTCCTGAATAAAATCGGGATGACAGGATTTGAACCTGCGACCCCCACGTCCCGAACGTGGTGCGCTACCAAGCTGCGCTACATCCCGAAGGTAAATATTGCATCCAAAGATCTCAATATTTATTTGTATATTTGTGTTTAATTATAGCACCAACAAAACTTTTGTTTTGTTGTGTGCGCTACCTCTCTCACAAAAAACTGACATTTAGTCAGCTTTTTATTCGGCAGAGTGCTACATCCTGTGGATAAATATTGATTTAATATGTTTCAATATTTACTATTACTTTATACAACTAGATAACAAAGTTTTAACTTCTTTGCGTTTAATTTTACTTGTTGCTGTTCTTGGTAATGACTCTTGTCTGACGACTATATTTATTGGTCTTTTGTAAGGTGCTAATTGCAAAGATAGATGTTTAACCTCTGCAATAACAGCGGCTTCAAGTTTTTCAAAACTGTCGAATTTGTTCGCGTATTCTTCCGTTGGGACAAATACCGCTACAATTTCTTCACATCCGTCTTTTTCGCCGCCGGCCTTTGGCATTCCGACAACACAAACTTCTGCAAAATTCTCGCTCTGTTGCATTACTGTTTCAACTTCTTCCGGAAATACTTTTTTCCCTCCTGATAAAACAATCATATTTTTAATTCTGCCGGTAATATATAATAAGCCGTTTTTAATCTCTGCAATATCTCCGGTATGGAACCAGCCTTCTTTTTCAAGAACTTCGTCAGTTAAATCTTGTCTTCCATAGTATCCTTTCATTACAGAAGGTCCTTTAACAAGCAATTCTCCTGTTTCCGGATCTATTTTTGCCTCGTATGAATCCATAATTGGTCCAACAGAGTTAATATTATCCTGATTCATTTTATTGCACATAGATACAACCGGACTAGTTTCTGATAACCCGTAGCCTTGAAATATTCTTACACCGATTCTTTTAAACCATGCTCCAACTATCGGATCAAGAGGTGCTCCTCCGGAGATATATCCATAGAAATGTCTTCCGTATAATCTGTGAATTGTCCGAAACATCAATCTTCTTATGAAAAATGGCATAAATCTTGCTAATTCATATTTGAAATTATACATAAATTTATACATTGTTGATTTTTTGCTTATTTCTGATTCAAAATAAGACTTTAATAGTTTTAAAAATGCAGGTACTGTAACCATAAAACGAATTTTCTTTTCCTGCATAATATCTAGAATATCTTTTGGTTTCAGGCTGCTTGTATAATAAACTGAGTATCCATGATTCAACATTGTGAAAAAACCAACGGTCATTTCAAACAAGTGATTCATTGGCAATATAGAAAGAAGGCGCATTTCTTTATTTTTGGGCATCATACTTTGCAAGTTCTTTCTCATTCCATACATTTGAGCAAGCATATTTTTATATGTGGTTTGTACACCTTTAGGAGCTCCTGTTGTTCCTGAAGTGTATATAATAAATGCGGTATCATTAAGCGGTCTGCGTCTCCATTTTGCGGTATAATTCGCAGGAATTGAATACAAACTAGGAGTCTGAGTACTTTCGTGCTCAGAGGCTTCCATTAAGATTATATGCTTGATAGAAGGAATTTTCCCTTGCAATTCTTGAGCTTTTTTATAATTTTTACTCGAAGTCATAAGAACAGTAGGTTCACAGCTTGAGAGTATAGAGGTCAATTCATATATGGTTAGTTTGTTATCTAGAGGTACAATTGTCAACCCCGCAAGAACAGACCCAAAAACACAAACACCGTACTCCGGTAAAGATTCTGACAATATGGCCAGCTTTTCTCCTTTGGGTATTTGCAAATCATTTATCAAATATGCGCCAAGTCTTTCTGCTAAAAGACTTAATCCTTTATACGTCAGTTCATTCCATCCCCATAGGGTTTTCATCCCAAGAGCTACTTTTTTCTGATTTTTTGCTGTTGTTTTTTCCAATAAAGAAAAAATATTCTCATATTTCATAGTAATTCTCTATCTCCCTAATATATCCAATGCTTATATTTTATCTCAAAAATTTCGATATGCAAGTAAAAAGCGATACAAAATATATAATTTTGTATCGCTTTTTTTATATAAATATATATAAAATTAATATCCGCCATAAGGTGCGTGAAGAGCTTTTGAATATTCGTCGCTGACGTTTACTCCTTTGGCCGCAAATCTTTGCAGTGATTCCTGAAATGCGGATATTTCTTCCAGGTTATCTCCTTTGTATCCTTTTAATTCAAGCAAATGCCCATGTTTAATTCTCATTGCTGTATAAGTTCCGTCATTTATTCCTTTGGCAGGAAATAGTAATTTTACGCTTGAACCATCTTTCAGAGGGATATTTGCAAGATGTTGTTTTGTAATTCTCGCAAAATCATGAATGCTAAAACCTAATTTAATTCCTAAACTCATATTTTGTCCTTTCTTATATTTAACTATAACATTTGTAAAAATATAATTTGCTACTTATTTTATATAAAATCTGCAAGTATTGTATTACTGACAAGAACTCCTTCTATTGTTAAAGCGTAACCGTTTTTTGTTTTTTCCAGAAGTTTTAGTTTCTCATATTTATTCAATATTTTATTGTATTTTGTCTCAAAATCTATATTATATTTTGAGTTAATTTGATCAATGTTTATGCCTGTCATCTTTCTAAAACCGAGAAAAATTTCTTCTTCAAGTTTGTCTTTGGGTTTTTCGTATCTTTCTTCCTTAATCTTAAATGGATTATTAATGTATTCTTCAATAGATTCGGTATTTCCGTATCTGATGTTGTTAATATACCCATGAGCGGCAACTCCAAACCCGTAGTATTCGTTGTTATTCCAGTAGTTAAGGTTGTGTTTTGAATAAAAACCTTTTTTGGCAAAATTACTTATTTCGTAATGCTCAAAGCCCCTTGATTTTAATAAATTTGTTCCTGCAATGTACATATCTGCCTGTGTATCTTCGTCTGGCAGGTTAGAAGGTCTGTGATTTGAAAAATAACATCCTTTTTCGATACTTAGTCCATAAAAGGATATGTGTGTTGTTTCCAAATTTACTCCGTCATTTATGTCCTTTAAAAACATTTCTATGTTTTGCTCTGGTAATCCATAAATTAAATCTATACTGATATTTGTAAATCCGGCTTTTTGAGCATTTTTTACTGCAGAGATACCCTGTTGAGAATTGTGTCTTCTGTTAATGATTTTTAGAATACCGTCGTCAAAGGTTTGGATTCCTATGCTGATTCTGTTTACTCCCAAATCGTACAAGTTGCGCAAATAGTCATAAGTTAATGCCTCAGGATTTAATTCTACAGTTATTTCTGTATTTTTACCAATATTAAAATGTTTTATTATTTTTTCAAATTCATTGATTTCCAGGTTTGAAGGTGTTCCTCCTCCAAAGTAAAGGGTTTCGAGAGGTTCATTTTGGTATTTTTTTGTTATTTCTTTCTCCAAAGATTTAAGGTAATCGTTTTTTAAATTTAGTTTATTAAAAGATACAAAAGAACAGTAATGACACTTTGATTTGCAAAAAGGTATGTGTATATAAACGTTTCTGGGCATTATTTAGACCTTTAAGATTTCCCTTGTTTTAATTCTTATTTCTTTATCAATTCCAAATATTTCATCAATTGAAGGATTTTTAATAATATTATGAGAACTAAGCATTTTTTCTGTTGTTGTATAAATATCATATAGTCTAATTTTGCCATTTAAAAATGCAAATACAGCTTCCTCATTTGCCGCATTAAGGCATACTGTTGCCGAGCCTCCTTGTATTCCGGCATTGTACGCAAGGTCAAGACTCGGGAATTTTTTATAGTCAGGTCTTTCAAAATCAAGCCGTGCGGCCTGAGCAAAATCAAAACTTTGAGATTTTATTCCTTCAAATCTTTCCGGGTAAGAAATGGCATATTGTATTGGAATATGCATGCTTGGAACTCCAAGTTGGGCAATTATGCTGCCGTCTTTATATTCAATTGCGGAATGCACTATGCTTTGAGGATGAATGATGACTTCAATGTCTTTATAGTCCATATTGAAAAGATGATGAGCCTCAATGATTTCAAGACCTTTGTTCATCAGAGTCGCGCTATCGATAGTAATTTTGCGACCCATATTCCATCTTGGATGTGCCAGAGCTTGTTCAACGGTCGCGGATTTTATTTCTTCTAAAGTTTTATGTAAAAATGGACCGCCGCTTGCTGTTATGATGAGCTTATCAACATCATTTCTGTTTTTAATGCATTGATGTATCGCACAATGTTCGCTATCTACAGGTATAATATCTACCCCTTTGTCTTTTGCTTTTTTTATTACAATATCGCCGGCCATAACAAGTGTTTCTTTGTTTGCGAGTGCAATGTTAATACCATTATCTATAGCCGTAAGCGTTGGCTTTAAACCAACTTTCCCTGATACTGCAACAAGTATAATATCGTTCTCTTTATCTGAACATATCTGGTTTAGTCCTTCCGAACCGTACAAAATTTTAGCCCCATCTACATCCGGTTTGTCAGCTCCTTCAGCTACACACACGTATTTGGGTTTATATTTTTCAGTTTGTTTTTTTAGTAATTCGGTATTTCTACCTGCACTAAGTGCAATTATCTCAAACTTATCCTGAAGTTTGTCAAGAACTTCCAGTGCCTGAGTTCCAATTGATCCGGTAGATCCAAGTATACTTATTTTTTTTCTTTTAGTATTCATCACTCGTATTATATCAAAAAATTATCTTTTAAACTCTAAACCATTTCTTTAGGAATGGTTTCATTTTTTAATTCCTCTGTCAAAACAGGAATTGCAAAGCTGAAGCATGAGCCCTCGTTTTCTACACTATTGCACCATATTTCCCCTTTGTGCGCTTTGACCATACCTTTTACAATTGGTAGGCCCAAGCCTGTTCCGCCGACTTTTCTTGTAAGAGAATTTTCAATTTGTGAAAACATTTCAAACGCTTTTAAAATGTTTTCGTCTTTAATTCCTATACCTTCGTCACGAACGCTTACAACAACATAATTGCCGCGCAGTGATTTTATTTCTTTTTCAAAATGTTTGCACGGTATGATATCTTGAGCGTTTTTTAATTCTGATTTAATGGTTATACTTTTATTTGCCGGAGTAAATTTCATTGCATTTGAAACAAGATTTGTTAGAATTTGTTCTAATCTTTGGGTATCTCCGTATATATCAGGCAAATTATCCTGCTCAATGACATTAAATTCAATATTATTTTCCTTTGCAACATTTATGAAATTATTTTTGACATTTTCAATTACACTGTGAATATTCATTTTTTTGTAGGCAAAAATCATCATTCCTGCTTCTATTTTATTTAGATCCAAAATATCATTTATTATGTTTATAAGTTGATTTACGTTCCTTTTTGCCATATCAAGAAAATGTTTTCCGTCATCGTTCCATTCTCCGCATCGCCCGCTGGAAAGAATAGACAAAGCATTTTTTAGTGGTGTAATTGGGGTTCTCAATTCGTGTGATACAATCGAGATAAAATCTGATTTAATTCTTTCAAGTTTTTCCAGTTCGTCATTTTTTTCAATAATTTTTTTGTAGAGACCGGCACTTTTTAATGGAAGAGAAACCTGTCTTACTATAGTTTGAAAATATGCTGCGTCATCTGAAGAGAATGCTTTTTTTCTAAAAATTTCAATACATCCAAAGAATTGATCTCCCAAATCTATAGGTGCAAACATATTGTCAAATTGAAATATAGAAAAAGAGAATTTTTCATTTCTGTTTTTGATATTTTTGATTATTTTAAGATTAATATCATCTACTTCAAAAGGTATTTCTTTTTCCTCAAAGAGAGATTTGTAATTGAGAATTGCTCTGAGTTTTAATGCGTTTATTAATTCGTCTGATATGTCATATAGAGAGTTAATTATGAGAACAGGTTCATTCTCGAACCCAAAGGAGATTGTGCAAGTTAAATCAAAGCTTAGTGATCTATCCAGACCTTCTATCATAAAATTGAGAAGTTCTTTAGTATCAAGAGTTCCTGCAAATTGAGAACTGGTATTATATAAAACATTAAGTCTGTACAAACTCTCTTTCATGTCAGAATTTTTCAAGTATAGTTTGTCGATATGTTCCTTAATTTTCAAATGGTTTTCTATTGCGGTAGTGATCTGATTATCTGAAAAACTATTAAGAATAAATCCGTTTGCATAGGTTGGTAAATTCTCTGTTTGATTTGTAATAATCAAAATTTGAGTATTCTCCAGTTTGGTTTTAATTTTTTTTATGGTAAGGGGCAGATTTTGAAAATTGATATTCTCATCAAAAATTAAAACATCCGGAGCATATGATTCTACAGAGTCAAAGACTGATGATTCTGTGTAGCAGGTGTTAAAATTATAAAGTTTACCGTTAAATATTGTCTGGTATCTTTTGGTGATGTTGTCGTTGTCTGTAACTAATAATATATTCCCCATAATTATATTTTAAATAGAGCATGATTTTTGGCAAGTTGGTAAAATAATTTAAAAAAAATTTTTTATTCTGCTAAAAAAATTTTTTTAATTATTTTCTATAATATATCTTACTTTCAAGCGGTTTTTTGTCCGTATTTTTACTGACGTATTTTTGCGGACTTTATTTTTTTGTAAAAAGTACTATACTAATGATGTGATCGGTTAAGGCTCACGTCCGGAGGCATTAAAAGCCTCTAAGATTTATAAAGATCTTTGATGATAAAGTTGTTTGCCGATGTATGTAAGCCGGAAGAGTGTGTTTATGGGATATATTCATTGCTGTGGGGGCTTGCGCAGAACCAGAAGTTTTGTGCTTTCGCCTACAGAAGACTATTTGCTGTGTGAATTAGATTATTTATCAAAATGCCCTAATTGCGGGCATACTGTTTTACAAGTGACAAGGGTTGATAAAAATAATGAAATATCCTCGCTCCGTTATATAAATAAAAGTGCAAAAAAGATGCTGAAAAAATTAAAGTTGAAAATTTTGTACGAAAGAAAAATCATAGATTATTCAAAATATGCTAAAGGTTCTTTTTATCTTAATTATAACGAATACGGTGTAAAAAAAAGGTGCTATTCAAATATATCTAACCTAAAAATAGGTCGTATAAACTCCACTTTGTAATACTTATAAGAGTATTTCATTCCATTTACTCTATCTGTCAAATGGTGGGATAAATTCTCACCATTTATTTTATTTATGGAAATATTATTAAATTTTTTCTTTGTTCTTAATGTAACATGGTCAAGATAGTAATATCAAAGGAAGTTTATGACATTATCACAGAAAGAATTTGAGGTCTTAACTCTTATTGCGTGTGGTTACTCTGATAAGGAAACTGCGAATAAACTACATTTATCCGTCAGAACGGTACAGACGTATATGATAAGAGTATGTTTAAAATTAAAGGCAAGAAACAGAGTAAATGCAGCAATAAAATATCTTAAGCGGAATCCAAAGTGGAAAATAAGTGAAAGGTTTTTAAAATGAAAAGGATTATTATTCATTGGACTGCCGGAAGATATTACCCTACATCATTTGAAAAACATTTTTATCATTATTTGATTGATAAAGATGGGAAAATATATAATGGTGATTTCAAGCCGGAAGATAATTTGAATTGCGAAGATAATAAATATGCCGCCCATACAGGGGGAGGAAACACCGGTTCAATAGGTGTTGCGATGTGTGCAATGTCAGGCTTTAAGTCTGATAAATATCCTGGCGGTTATCCGATAACCTTAAAGCAGTTTGAATCTTGTATGTCTTTATGTGCCAAATTATGCGCAGAATACAATATTAAAATTTCTCCGGAAAATGTGATGACACATTATGAATTTGGGGTAAAACATGCAAAAACAGCCAGTTATGGAAAAATTGATATCATTTATCTTCCTCCTTATAAGTGGGTCCAAAGATCGGAAATAGGAAGTTTTATAAGAACAAAAGTACGTTGGTATTTTGAAAAATATTTGAAAGGTTAAATTTATGGAAATTAATTATTTCGATTTGTCCGGGGGAATAAATCAAAGTCTTACTAAAACCGGATTGGGGCTAGACACTAAAAATTTGTATTGGGCAGATTCTAAAAATGTCGAGATTTTTGAAAATAAAGGCATAAAAAAGCAAAAGGGGAATATGTTACTATTTGAGCTTCCTGAGACTGATAGCATTATCTCTATGAAAGAAATGGAATCCCAGGATGTTTATAAATTGGTTATAACTACATCTTCCGGAAAAATTTATATATATCAAGAAAATTCTTCATCTTTAACTCTTGTTAATAAAACATTATCAGGCGAAAAAGTAAAGATGACCCCATTTTTAAGAGGGATGCTTGTTGTAACTGAGTCAGATTCTCTTTTTTATATAAAAAATAATGAGTTTTACGAAGTAGAAAATTGTAATTTAATTGACTCTCATGGCCAGAGCATTATCCCTGATTGCATTGAAGTCTACAAAGGGCGAGTTTGGTGCTCAAAGGGTTCTACAATTTATTATTCAGCCTTAGGTACGTATGATGATTTTACTCAGGAAGATGATGCAGGTTATATAAATGATTTTTATACTGATACGGCTGATATTACAGCGATGGCATCTTATAAAGATTATCTGGCTATATATAAAAAAGAGAGAGTTTATCTTCTTTCGGGATCTAGTCCTGATGATTTTGCTATTATTCCTTTTGCAGATAAAGGATCATATTCAGATAGCGCAGTTGTAAATGTAGATAATAAACAGTATTTTTTGAGTAATGGTATATATGCATTGGAGCAGGTTGGAGAATTAAACCAAATACGCTTAGGATCAGAGATCTCTAAAAATATATCTTCCGTATTTTCAAAAATAGATCAAAATAAAATAAGTACCTCTATTGCGATACATTATAAGAATAATCATCAAATGTGGTTTTTATTCCCGTTTATTAATGAAAATTATTTCCATACTATTTGGATAAATGATTATGTAAACCATTCCTGGTATAAACGAGTTTTACCTCAGAATATTACATGCGGAACAATATTTCATAATGATGTTATTACTGCAGATGCGCAGGGCAAGGTTTATATAGAAAATGCCGGAACGACATTTAATGGTGAGATTATTGAGTTTATGTGGAAATCTCCATTTTTGTCCTTTAATCAGCCTCATCATCGCAAGATGATAGATGAATTTTATTTTGTCCTGGATGATAATTATGACAATAAGTTTTTATTCTCTGTATATAAAGATTTTGATGAAAATTATTGTGAGGACAGAGAATTAATATATTCAAGACGTTTAAATCAATTGATGTGGTCTGATGATGAAATGTTAGATGATCCGGATTGCTTTTGGCCAACAGATGACAGCAATGTCCCGGTATGGTCTATTGGGGCAGATAATATTGAAAAAGCAGAAATATGCGGAAGCAGTTTTTCTGTTCAATTATGTGTTGAGGGGCATAGTATTGATGATAACTGTTCAATAATAGGTTTACAATTTAGAGAAATATATAACGATGATTAGTAGTGCTATTTCTTTTGAATGGTAAAGACTCCCTTTTTCTAATTCTATACTTCAATTTGTATTTTATGTCTATACCATTCATTTTTTTTATTTTTCACCACTCATAAAAGTATGTGTACATTTAGTAAAAGAAAGGAAATGAAATGAGCGATTTTTCAACTTCTTACTCCGCGTTCATTCCGGAATTGTGGAGCCAAAAACTTAACAAAATCTTGGAAAAAAATTGTGTAATGATGCAATGTGTAAACAAAAATTGGGAAGGGGATATTAAACAACAGGGTGATGTTGTGAAAATTATTACTCCTGCTGAAGTCTCGGTGTCAACGCTAACTTCTGACAGTATTGAGTATTCTTCTTTAACCCCTACATCTATGGATCTCGAAATTGATCAGAAGAAATTTTTTGCTTTTAAAATTGATGATGTAGCAAAAGCTCAGGCGAATACAAATATATTAGAAGCACATTTAGAAAACGCAAAAAGAGCTATTGAAGAAGTACAAGATTCATATTTGTTAGCCTTCCATACAGATGTTGTCAGTGCCAATACTGTAGGGTCAGAGGATTCTCCGATTGAATTGAATAAATCTACAGTGTATGAAAATTTTGTAAAATTATCTTTAGCTTTAAAAAATTCAAATGCTGTTTATTCCGGTGTTAAGCCATGGGTAATCATTAATCCGACTATTGAATCATACTTGCTTCAAAGCCCTGAATTTATCAGTGCTCACAATGTTGCAGATACTACTTTAAGAGAAGGTTCAATTGGTCGTATTGCCGGCATGGATGTGTTGGTAAGTACTAATTTATCTGCGGTAAACGGAAATTATTATATTCTTGCAGGTACAAATGATGCAATTACATTTGCTTCACAACTTGCGAAAATAGAAAGCCTCAGAGACAAAGACAGCTTTTCTGACTTAGTAAGAGGTTTGTACTTATATGGTGCAAAAACTGTACAACCAAAGGCTTTAGCTAAGATGATAGTTTCTGCTCCTGTTACTACAACGACAACTACTACAACAACAGAAACAACAGAAACAACTTCTAATCCTTAATAATTTAAGATTCGTTTAATACTATCCAAAAACTTATAGTTTTGGATAGTATTAAACCCCGAAAAGGAGAAATCTATGTTTATAAAACTTAAAGAAATAATTTTAAATTTGGCAAAGAATGCAGTATTAGTTGCAGAATCTGAGTTAGGCTCTGGCAACGGTCAGGCTAAAAAAAGATTGGCAATTGAATATATTGTAAATAACCTACCGTTTTCCTCTTTCGTAAAGGCTATAATTTCTGCTTTATTATCCAGATTTATAGATGATGCTGTTGAAATTGCAGTTGAATATATGAATTCTTTGCCTAAAGAAAAGGAGTATAAATAATGCAAAACCAAAATATAACAGGTCTTTCATCTGCCGTGACTCCGCAGATAGCCTACAAAGATATTTTTCAGCAACTGGATGGAGCAATCCAAAATGATATTAAAAATCTGTTTTTGCTAATTCAGCAGGGAGTTATCACAAAAGAACAAGGTCAGTCTCTCTTGGCAGTATTGGAAAGCAAATCAAAAACTCTGCAAGAATTTAAGCAAAAATCCCTTGATGCTCTATCTCTGGCTCAGACTCAAAATCAGCCACAAAATAATATAAAAGAGCCAAACCCTCTTGATTTGTTTAATGAAGAAAATCCTGAGTTCTTTGCAAATGACAGAAGGTTACCGCTGCTTGAGTATCTTAAGGGCCTAGATGTGGATAAAGATGAAATTTTTAAAATAGCTCAAATTGCAAAAATGTTGGAAGATTCTGCAATAGATGGTTATTTGAAAAAATCTGAACATGATAAAAATCTTAATGATGAAAATTTATCTGCAAAAAGCCGTTTGACATCTTATGCTCAAAATGCTTCTTCTGATAAAAGTGGAATTGTTAAGCCTTTTACACGTGAAGAAATCGGCAAAATGAGTGGTGATGAGTTTGTCAAAAACGAAAAGCTCATAATGGAACAGGTAAAATTAGGGCTGATTAAGTAGTTGTGCAAACCGGCAAAGGCGAGAACTAACTTGCCTTTGCCTTTTAAAGGAGATTATTAATGAATTTTTTTGAATTGATAAATAAATGTTTACTTGAATTAAATTATAAAGAAGTTGCTTCAATGGCAGAACTGGTAAAAAATGATCATAAAAGAATCAAGAATATTTTAAATATAATTAACAAGGAAATATGTAATTCTGATGAATGGGATTTCCTTCTAAAATATAAGAATATCTCAATTCCGGCAAATTCATCAGAAATTATAACGCCGGTAGATGGGCGAATTTTATATTTTATAATTGACGGGAAAAACTATGAATATTGTAAGGATAAAAAAATCTTTGTATCTAAAGAGAATATTCCCCAAGGGTATTATTTTTCTATAGATAATAAGATTTTTCTCCCAAAATTTTCGCAGGCAAAAAATGCTGAAATATTTTATTATACATCTAAATCGGCCCAAAATTCTGACGGTGATCTTGTAGATGACATGACAAATGCTCAGGATAAGTCCCTTATACCCATGCCTTTTGCAGAGCAAATACTTGTATACGGAGCATGTCTAAGGCTCAAGGCTAATCCTTCTTATGTCCGCTTCAATTATTGGATGAGCATGTATAAAGAAGCTTTGAGGAATTTAAAATCGAAGTGTTCTATTTATGCAAAAGAGGCTTCAAAAATCAGATTATACCGAGAATAAGGACAAAAAAAACAGGAAGTCGTTTTCATTCCCCCCTGTTAAGATTTACACTAGCCGAAATATAAATAGCATGTTTATTATACAAATTTTATGAAAAAATTACAAATTATTATAAGAAATGTAACATGATGAAACAATTAACAGAACAACAAAAATTATTCGTATCAGAGTATATAAAGACATTAGATGGTGAAAAATCCGTTTTGCTTGCAGGTTATAAGTCTGCGAAGCCAAAAAAAATTGCAACAGGATTATTAGCAAATGATGCAATTATAAACGAGATAAAGGTACAACTTAAAAAACAAATTGATGCTCTTAATGTTCCGAAAGGGTACGTAATTCAGAAACTTTTACAAATTGCTGAATTCTCACTTGAACATGAAGATATCTTAGATAAAGACGGTAATTATACCGGAAAGCAAAAGTTAAGAGATTCAGGTGCTGCGCTTAAAGCTCTAGAAAGCTTATGTAAATATATGGGATTTAATGCCGCAGGTGAAGATAAGCCGGAACATAAAGAAGCAAAAATTATAACTATTTCAAATTTGGATGACAAAAAGATTTAAGATGAGGTGTATATGAAAGAAGACAAAGAGATTGAAAAAATATTACTAAATGATGAAAACTATGAAAAATTTATAAATTCTAAAAATGAAAAGGATTATATTAAAGTTTTAGAAGGTGAGAAAAAAAAATCTGAATTGGTTATAACCGATATTAAAAAACTCCCCAAAGATGTATTGTTCTCAAGAGAGTCTGTATTTGTAGTTATAAATAAAATAAGTAGAACAAAATCTTATATAAACGGTATACAGGCAGATGGTTTTTTAGCAGGACAAAATGTTTTGAGAGATCGCTTAAAATCCGGAGCAACTGATTCGTTTATAAGTGGCAATTGCTATATAAAATTTTACAAATATAAAGCCGTAGTATAAAATGTGCAGATTTTTACAACTTAAACCTCCTTATGTTATTGCTAGTGCTTTGCACTATATTGCGGAGGCGGAAAAATGTTTTAACAGATATTCAAAATATCTCAAAGATGATTTTGCTCCCAGTAATTTAGAGTCTGTTATTCTTGCAAAGATTCCATATTTTTGGTTTGTTCTCGATAAAGATAATCAATTTATGGGTTTTGTTTATCTTGATAATTTTGTAGGAAATGACTTTGTAAATTATAGTGCAGAATTAACAACATGTTTCAAGCCCGAAGCTTGGGGTTCTTTTACCGGATATAGTGCAAAGATTTTTTTAAAAAAGTGTTTTGATGAATTTGGGTTATATAAAATCAGAGTTTTGGTTTATAAAGATAATTCCCGTACTTCAGCTCTGATTAAAAAATCCGGCTTTAAATATGAGACAACTTTGCATGCCGAAACTTTAAGGATGGGAAAAATGCAGGACATTGATGTATATGCGTTATACAGGACATATTATTATAAAGATGAGGTGAAAAATGAACAATAGTACAGAAAATATAAATTCTTTACCGGATTTATACAATGAACAATTTTTATTATCTAATATTGTAGGTAAGTATGATTATTATGATTCAGACAGGACTTCTCAGAAATCTGATAATCGCTTGCTTTCTTATGCAATCTATAATTCGGATATCCCAAGGATTAATTCTTGGGATAGTACGATACAACTGCCTGAGATATATGAATTAGCGCAAACTTTAAAATCACATATTGTACAGAATTTATATTCTCATCCTGACGGCATGTTTGATGTGTCCGGTAACGATTTTGAATCTCAAAAACATGCAAATCAACAAAAATCGATGCTCGTTTCTGTTTTTGAAAAAATGAAAATAGAAAATGAAATGGAAAAAATTATAGATTCTGTTGTTGAAACCGGAGAGGTTACTCTTTTTGTCGGTTGGGAAACAAAAACAAAGCAAATAAGGAGAAAGTTAACTCTTGAGGATCAGATCAAGTATAATACTGATTCTAGTTTTACTGTTGAAGAAAAGGTGGTATACGACAATCCAAAGGTTAGATTTATAAATTATGAAGATTTTGTATTTGATAAAAATAACGCTTCAAATTGGGATTCTTGTGCAAAGATTTACAGAACCTATCAAACTTTCGACCAAATAGTTTCAAATAAATCAAACAATTTTTTAGATATCGAAAAAATAGAAAAATTAAAAGGAGTGGTGGCAAGTAAAAATGGAAAAAGAGATGACAAATATTCCGTACCTAAAATTGAAGTTCTGGAATACTGGGGCGATATTGAATTCCCAACTGGTCAAATTTTAAAAAATCAGCTAATATGTATTGCCGGCAGAAGCGTAGTTATACGAATGGAAGATAATCCATTTGTTATAAATCCGTTTATTCATGCAAATATAATTGAAAATCCAGCCACAGGCAGAGGAATTTCCCCGCTAAGGGTTGCTCTTATTTTAAATAATATCTCTTCAACAATTTTAAATAAACAACTGGATGCTCTTGCACTGATGATAAATCCTCCATATTTGGCTCCAAAAGGTTGTTTTAGGGGGGAACAGGATATTCATCCGGGCAAAATTATTGAATATGATGCAAGTCTTATGACTTCAGTTCCTACACCTATTCCTTTTGATAAGGCAATGACAGGTTGGGATTTCCTTAGCTATTTTAAGTCTACTATAGAAAGTGCTACCGGAATATTTACAAATATGTCGGGAAATATAAGTCCTCTTGATCGGACAGCGACTGAAATCAATTATTCTGCAAATGGTCAGGAAGCAAGGCTTAATATGATACTAGAGTCTATTAACAGAAAGGTAATTGTTCCAATGGTTGAAAAAACTGCGGAATTAATTTCAAATTTTAAAATCGGCAAAGAAACAATAATGATTAAAAATCAAGGGAAGACCGATTTAATAGATATTGATGAAGATGTGAGAAATTCAAATTATGTATACAGGTATGGCGATAGAAAAGCCAGCTTTGAAAGAAAATCAAAATTAAAAGAGTTATTTAATGTAATACAGTCATTCTTACAAATAGAAGATGTTTCGAAGCGTATAAATTGGCTTGAATGTTTTAAATTTGCAATGGAACAGTATGGTGTAGAAAATGCAAATAATTTTTTATTAGAAGATAATTAATCTTCTATCTTTTGTTGTGAGGTGCATAACTCTTTTGGGGTTATGCACTTTTTTATAGTTGAGGTCTTGTATGAAATATAATTTATTAGATGCACAAAGAGAGTTTCTGGAGATTCCTCATTCTTATTCTATGGATGTTGCAGTTTATCAAGGCGGGTATGGCTCCGGTAAAACTTTTGCAGGTTCACTGCTTGGGATATTGTTGTCATTAAAATTCCCCGGAATAAGAGGTTTGGTCGGGGCTCAGACATATACCTTAGTTAGAGATACTACTTTGCAGAGTTATTTTGAACATTTGGATTCAATGGGGTTTGTATTGGGTGCGGATTACAAGTGGATCTCCGCAGATCAAAAAATTGTCTTTTATAACGGCTCAGAAATTCTATTCAGACACTTTGACGAACCTAACAAGTTGAAATCTTTAAACTTAGGTTTTGTTGAAATTGAAGAGATGTCTGATATTCCTTTTGATACCTTTAAAATGCTGGTTGCACGATTGCGTCAAAACCAAAAAACATCTTGGAAGAACTTCACATATCGTATTTTTGGTCATACTAATCCGGAATTAAATCAGGGTTGGATATATAAGACCTTTATGGTAGATCCGCCGCCTAATTATCGTTTAATATGTGCACCGACTACCCAAAATATTTATTTGCCCAAAAATTTTTGTGAAGATTTAAAAAATTTATATGATGAAAAATATTATAAAACTTTTGTGCTGGGGCAAACCGGAAATTATAGTGAAAATCTTGTTGTTAAAGATTTTTCAAATGATAATATCAAAGAAATTCAGTATCGGGATGATTTTGATGTTCATATAAGTTGTGATTTTAATGTCGATCCAATGGCTTGGGTTCTGGCTCATAAAACAGAAGATAAAGTTTTTTATTTTGATGAATTAGTCTTGGAAAATACTACAACCTCAAAGACCTGTGATGAATTTTACAGGCGATATCCGCACCATAAAGGTAAAATAATAATAAACGGAGATGCTTCAGGAGACAACAGAAGTTGTACAAGTGAATATACTAATTATGTTATTATCAAAAGAAAAATGGCAGAATTTGGGTATGAAGCCGACATAAAAATTAAAGCCTTTAATCCTCCGATAAAAAACAGAGTTGCGGCGTTTAACGCAAAAGTAAGAAATGCTGCGGGAGAAATTGGTTTATATGTCTCTCCGAAATGCGAAAAACTTTTATATAACATATATAATTTACGCTATATTGAAGGCTCTTCCAGAATAGATATTCCGTCTTATTCGCAAATTAAACAGTCTAAAGAGTTGAAATTTCTATCTCACCCTTTCGATGCGGCAAGTTATTTGGTTGATTTTTACTGGCCAATTGTATTGTAGTTAATAAGAAAGGTTATATTTATGAGAAAACAAGTTAATGTAGTAATTAATAAATTCTAATCAATTCCTAATATCTTATATATACAATCCTGTAAAAAGCTAGCGATTTCTAAATTTATCTAAAAACATAATGTTATTATACAACAAAATGAGAGGAGAAAATTATGGCAAAGACTTAAGCAATCTAATTTGGCAATGTGGTAGATACGAGAATTAAAAAACTTATAAATATTATCTTGTTATAAACCAAATATAATCTATTATGTATAAAATCGAACAAACTATACCTAGCCAAAACAAAATATTGTATGTGTATCTAATATTTTCATTTTTAAATGGGATATTTAAGAGGAATTTGTTGTGTGTGATTTTGTGTATCAATACTTCAATTAACAACAATATTACAATAATAGGAATTATATAGATGTATGTACTAAAACATAAACTTGCTAAATAAGCAATCAGTCCAACAATATAATTATAATTCGCATTAATAGCAAATATATAAAATGCACATAATGCAATTAAAAGACCTAAAATTCCTAACAAAGATATAATATTCGCACATATATATTTTTTAATATTCATACGGAAATATTAAAACAAACAAAAATAGAAAGGAAATACAAATGACTAAAAAATTTGATTATACTAAAGATAAAAATGATTTTACTCGTGAAATGTTAAGTGATACTCTAAAATATCAAAAAAAATATGGATTTGATATTGGTCAAAACAATGTTGCTTGTCAGAGATGAATGGGAATAAAACCCCATTCATCTAAATCAAATAATTAAAATAGCAAGATGAACACAAGCTGAAATATAGGAGGGAAATAGCGATACAAGATTTTTAAATACGAAATATAATTAGCAAAAAATTGAATATAAACCAAAACTGTAATTATTTATATAATTACCTATTAAAAATTCACGTTTTAAATTTGTTTTATCTGGTTATACCCCAGAAAAAAACTGATAAGTAAAAAATAGAACTGGTTATACCTAACCAAAACAAAATATTGTATATGTATTTTATACCTTCATTACCAAATGGGATATTTAATATAAATTTGTTGTGTGTAATTTTATGAAACAACATTTCTATAGGTGTCAAAATCAATAAACCAATAATAGACGGTATATAAAAAGAACAATGATCAAATAAATAATAACCATAATTATATTTTCCATATGGAACATCATCTGTAGATATAAGAATTATAAACAATATATACAATAAAATGCCCAATAAAAATAAGATATTCGTACTCACATATTTTGTTAATTTCATACGTTAATACTAAATCAAATAAAAATGAAAGGCAATCAAAATGAATAGAAATTACAATCCAAAAGAATACATCAGTAATAAAGAACGCAAATTTACAAAAGAAATGATAAACGATACATTAAAGTATCAAAAACAATACGGTTTTAAACTGGGAGAAAATAATTCTGCACATAACAATGAAGCTGATGCTTTTAGGCATACATATATGCAAAGTATATTGGCAAAAAGATTTACTCCTTATGTTAGCAGAGAAGTGAGCAAACATCATGAAGAAAAAGGAAATCGTAATGGTCAAGACCCCCGAGAGGCTAACATGGACATGTGGAATAATCAGCAAGGTCAACAAATATATAACGAAATCCGCAGAGAATATCCAAATTTTGATAAACTTTCCGAACAACAACAAAAAGATATAATTGCAGGGAAGGTTGTCAAAAGAATGAGGGAAGGTAAATTAATTACAGGGCTTGAAGATCTAAGAAAATTTCAAGAACAAACTCCTCAACTACCTTTTACTCCAACAAGAGGAGTCGGTGGGGTGGACAATAATGGTCGTCCTCTTGGTTTTGCGGCTGATATTGATACAGGACAACTTGCACAACAATTAGGTTTACAATCATTTAATATGGAAATTCCTGAGCAACTTCAATCTCAACAAAAGCAATCAGGCTTATTTGGTTACACAAATCCCCTAACGGGAAGTAATCACATATACACACGTGAAGAAATTGGTGCGATGTCAAGTGATGAATTTGCTAAACACGAAAAAGAAATTGACGCACAAACTCGTGCTTTTAGCGGAACTATGCCGACCAATGGTGACCTGCAACGAGAAGCAATAACAAATGGCGGTGTCGTTTATGTAAATTCTTATACACGTTCTGATGGTACAAAGGTCAAAGGTTATTATCGCTCGTGCTAAACTGCGCCTCGCATTAAACGGCAATGCCTCCAATTAGCAAGAATCTTCATTCTTGCATAATTGTCAGGTTGGTACTTCGTACCTGCTTCTGTATTTTATATGTCAGTTATAGTAAAAATTTATGTAAAGGAGAATTTAAATGCAGACATTTTTAGATTTTTCTCCGGTAATTGTTGTTGTATTGGTATTTCTGATACAGCAAAAAATTGTTGTTACTCCGGAACAATTAGAAAAAAAACACAGAGAAATTCTTCGAGATGTAGAAAATCGTTTTGTTACCCAAAAAAGCCATGAAGATCTAAGGCTTCAATTCTCGGAAATAAAAGAAAAAATTGATAAAATCTACGATTGTTTAATTATTTCAAAATAAAGATTAACAAATGTAAAGAATTTATTATATGGCGCAAAAACACTAAAAAAAAATACTTTATAAATATGTCAGTAGTGTGAAAGGTTATATTTGTGTTTAGTCTTTTATCGACAGCGTTATTTATGGGAAGGAACGGTTATCGCGCTCAAAATGGCGAGGATGGCAGATTTCTTGTTGCGGGCGCTCAGGGGGTAAAATTTGTCAGAGAAACTGCAAAATATAACAACGCTTTTGGCGCCGGTGCAAACAGTATTCTTGGCTCGATAAATAATGCTGCAAAAAGTGATAAAGCCTTTAATTTACTGTCAAAAGGTGTAAAATTTGCAAGTGACAACGTTAACCCTTTAATTGCCTGCTTAAGTGCTTTCAATGTTATAACCGCTGAAGATAAACAAACAACGCTAATAAGTGAGAGTGGTAATATTGGCGGAATGTTTTTAGCTGAAGGTTGGATGGCAAAAAATCTTGATAAGTATCTCGCAAAATTACCTATAAATGATAAATGGAAGCCTATAGTAAGGGGTATTGCTTTTGTTTTAGGCTCAATTACGGCTTCAACACTTGGACAGAAGATTACATCAAATTTTGCAGTGAAATTAAAAACCGCAAATGAAAAACATAAATTAGAAGAACAACAGGTCTTGTTAAATACTGTTAAAAATCTGAATACTGACAATAGAAAGAGCTTCACTCCTAAAAGTATTGAATATAGAGCGTAAACTGATATTTGTGTTATAATTTGCTAAGATAAGAGGTAAATTATGAGCACAATTAAAATAACAAAAATGCATGGATGCGGAAATGACTTTGTTTTTGTGGATTATGATGAATTCTTAAAAACAGGATTGTCAATAAGCGATCTTGCAGTAAGATTATGTGATCGTCATTTTGGTATAGGGGCAGATGGTTTAATTATTCCTGAACCGTACAAGGGGGATGATGCTGATATTCTTTGGCATTATTATAACTCAGACGGAACGACGGCACAAATGTGCGGAAACGGTATGAGATGTTTCGCAAGATATGTATATGATAAAGGTTTTATAAAAGGTAAATCTTTTAGTGTAAAAACTCTTGCTGGTATTATAAAGCCTGAAATACTGGATGATGGTATGATAAAAGTAAATATGGGTATTCCGGTTTTGGAAGATGAGAAAATACCTTTCAAAGGGGAAAAAAGAATTAATGTAAAAGACAAAGAGTTTTTAATAACACCTGTATCTATGGGAAATCCACATTGTATTATATTTACAGATGAAGACCCAATGTATTTAGCACAGTATTATGGGCCGGAAATAGAAAAGCATCCGTATTTTCCTGAAAAAACAAATGTCGAATTTGTTAAAGTAATTTCGCAAAACGAAGTAGATATGCGCGTTTATGAACGTGGCTGTGGTATAACTTTAGCCTGTGGAACCGGAGCTTGTGCAACAGTTGTTGCTTGTGTTTTAAATAACTTAACAGTCCGAAACGTAAAAGTAAATTTACTGGGAGGGTCTGTAAATGTTGAATGGCAAGGTGTTGGCAAGGACAGAGATAAAAATATTTTCCTTATCGGACCAGCACAATACTCTTTTAGCGCAGAATACATGTTGTAAATATTTTTTTGTTTATGATATGATTTTTCCATACGAATATTCAAAAGGAGAAATAAAATGAAAAAATATGAATTAATGTGTATTTTTAAACCAAATTTAGATACAGAAGAAGTAGATAAATTGATAGAAAAAATTGGTTCAACTGTTACTGAATTCGGTGGAAAAGTGGAATCTGTTGATAAAGCAGGAAGAAAAAAATTGGCTTATGATATTCAAAATTTCAGAGATGGATATTTTTCAACTTCAATTTTGAGTTTACCTGCAGATAAAATTGCTGAATTTAAAAGACAACTAAGATTAAATGATAATATTTTAAGAACTATGTTTATGGAAGTTTCTCAAAAGGCTTCAGTATAGTAGGAAAGGTATATAATATGACATTAGCAAAAGCTGCTGTTACCGGAATTGTATATAAAGAACCAAAAACAGGATTCACTCAAAATAATGTTGCAGTTTCATCTTTTGTTATGAATATCGGAGAGACTGAAGAAATATTAGTAAGAGTGATATCTAAAAGACAGGCGCTATCAAATATAGTAGAGGGTCTTTCAAAAAACCAAAAGGTATTGGTTGGAGGTCGCTTGCAAACCGGAGTCAGCAAATTGGATGATGGTACTGAGAAAAAAGTTTTTGAAATAGATGCTTCTTCAATTGAATTGATTGGTGGATCATCTTCAGTTGCAGCATCAAGTGATGATAGTGAGATTTTAAGTTTTGGCGAAATGAATTCCCCTTCAGAGTCTGATTCGGAAGTATTGATGGAAGATGAAGAAGTTCCATTCTAAAGAAATATATTAGTATAAGTAGAAGAATATAAGGCTAGAAAGGCAAATAGAAAAATGGCAAAAACAGACGATAAAAGAAAGCATAAAAATTGTAGTTTATGTGCAGATAAAATTACTGAAATAGACTACAAAGATGCTGCAAAATTAAGAAGATACTTAACTGAAGCCGGAAAAATTATTCCAAGAAGAATTACCGGAACATGTGCAGAGCACCAGAGAATGATTGCAAAAGCTGTAAAAAGAGCTAGAGAAGCTGCAATTATTAATTATGTGTTTGATTAATTATTAAAAAGAAGGCTGTTTGTTTTAACAAACAGCCTTCTTTTTTTTGTT
The DNA here is from genome assembly GCA_902766395.1 of uncultured bacterium. Taxonomy (GTDB): domain Bacteria; phylum Cyanobacteriota; class Vampirovibrionia; order Gastranaerophilales; family Gastranaerophilaceae; genus Zag111. Next base: position 17,060 of record CACXDL010000001.1, on the reverse strand, counting down.
CTAAAATTTCTTTAATTTTGCATAGGCTGCATCCATTGCTTTTTTGCCAAGTTTGCCGAAATCAATGGTGTACATTACGCTTTCTCCGAGCTTCGTAACGTCTGTTATATGCCCAATTCCCATTTGTGCGTGAAAAACTCTTTGCCCGACTTCAAAAATGTCAGTAATAGTTTGTGATGCAATACGTTCTTCTTCTTTTCGAATTGCTTCTTGTTGTTCCTGAAGTTCTTTTTGTCTTCGTTCTTCTTTCATTTTTTCTATTACGGTGTACCCTGAAAAAGATATAGGCTGTTTAGCTTTTTTCTTATTTGCTTCAGATTTTATAATAAGTGCTTTTCTTGCAGTTCTGTTAGATGGCGAAACACTTGATAGTCCCCTTTTCTGAGGTGCTACAAAATTTGCTCCAAATCCGGTTGAAGGTTTTACATATCCGTCAGAATCTGTGCTGATAGATGAAGAGTATTGCTTTGCTTTTGAAACTGCACTTCTGAAAGTCGAAGTTGTATAATTTCTGTCATAAGTTTCTTCAGATTCAAATGATTCGATGAGATTTGAAGGTATTTCTTCTATAAATCTTGAAGGGTTATAGTACCTGTATTCTCCCCAGGCTTGTCTGCGTTTTGCAGATACAAGATATAATTTTTCTTTTGCTCTTGTGATTCCGACATACATAAGTCGTCTTTCTTCTTCAACTTCTGACGGAACCTGAAGGGTTCTTTGGCTTGGGAATATTCCTTCATCCATTCCTGCAATAAAGACTTCAGGAAATTCTAAACCTTTTGCTGCGTGTAATGTCATTAAAGTTACGTTATTAGATTCTTCATTCATTGAATCAAGATCAGATACAAGGGCTACTTGTTGTAAAAACTCGCTGAGTTGGTTTTCAGGCTCTTCAGGTATAAATTCTTCAGCAACGTTAACCAATTCCTGTAGGTTATTGATATCATCCTGATATTGCGGATCTGAAATTGCTTTTTCTTGTAACTCTGCAAGGTATCCTGTTTTTTCAATGACAAGTGTCATAAAATCTTTAAGACTGTGCAAATTTTGCGCTTTTTGAAATTTGTATATGAGTTCCGCAAATTCTTTTAATTTCGAACAGGTTTTTGGTGTCATATCTGATTCTTCACAGATTTTTATTCCTTCAAATAAGCTGATATCTCTTTCGTTTGCAAAATCTGCCAAATTTTTTATTGTTGTTTCTCCGATAGACCTTTTAGGTATATTTATTACCCGTCTTAAGCTTTGAGAGTCATCTGTATTATTTATTAATTTAAGATATGCTAATACCGTTTTAACTTCTGCCCTATCGTAAAATTTGGTACTCCCGTATATTTTGTATGGAACTCCTGTTGCCATACAGACTTCTTCCAGTTTTCGGGATTGGTTATTGGTTCTGTATAGCACTGCAAATCTGTTGTAATTGCCCTTTGCGTTTTTTCTGATATTTCTTATGATGTAGTTTGCTTCGTCTTCATCATCAGAGGCGATATAATAACTTAGTTTTTCTCCGTCTCCTTTATTTGAATATAAAACTTTTTCTAAGCGTTCATCATTATTTTCAATAACTGCATTTGCTGCGTTTAAGATGTTGCCGGTTGAACGATAATTCTGTTCAAGTTTAATAAGTTTGACGTCTTTATAATCGTGCTGAAAATTCATTATTATTTTAAAATCTGCTCCGCGCCAGGAGTATATAGATTGGTCGACGTCACCCACAACGCATAATGAACGTTCGGCAGGGATATCTTTTTGCATATTTGTATACAGCATATTTACCAGTTGATATTGGGCAAGGTTAGTATCTTGGTATTCATCTACAAGTATATGCTGAAACCTGTCATAATATTTTTGTCTGACCTCTGCATTTTGTTCTAAAAGTTTAACTGTCAGCATGAGCATATCGTCAAAATCTATAGCATTGTTATTATTAAGAGTTTTTTCATATTCCTCATAAATCGCTGCAATTCTTTGAGTTTTAAAATCTCTTGCTCTTGTTTGAAAGTCTGTAGCGTCCAACATTTTATTTTTAGCATTTGAAATTATTGATTTTACAAGCTTTGTTGCGTACAATTTTTCGTCAAGATTTAATTTTTTTATGATTCTGGTAATTATTTGATTTGTGTCAGAGTCATCATATATGGTAAAGTTTTTATCAAGTTTCTTGCCTGATGCGGTATTGTACTGGTCTATATTTTCACGCAAAATACGTCCGCATATTCCGTGAAATGTTCCAACCCACATTGATTTTATCGCTGATTCTCCGATGATTTTGCCAATTCTTTCTTTCATTTCCTTTGCGGCTTTGTTTGTAAATGTTACTGCCAGAATATTCCAGGGCTTTACTCCTTTTTGGATCATATATGCAATTCTGGTAGTTAAGACCTTAGTTTTCCCGGAACCTGCACCGGCAAGAATAAGTAAAGGGCCTTGTGTGGTTTGCACTGCAAGGGTTTGCTCCTTATTAAGATTTTCTAATATATTTTCCATGCCCTCTTCCCAAATCAAAAAAAATATGCTATACTTATAGCATATTCGAAAAATGTTATTAATGCAATTAGGAGAAGGTAAACAAAGAAATGACAGATAGTAGTATGGAAATTTTTATGGACTCGGAAGAAAAAAGTAATAGTCAGGAGCAATCAATTGTAGTTCCTATTGATGATGAAATGGATACAGTAAAATCAAATTCTCCGGATACCGTAGATGAATTAGCTATGGAGTTAGCAACAATAAAACAATCTGCTAAAAAAATAGCAATTATTGGTAGTAGAAATCTTCCTATTACTCATCAGCAAATGATAGAAACCCTTGCTACGGCTTTAGTTATGCAGGGGAATACAATCATTACTTCTGGGGGCTCTTCTGGTACTAATGCTGCGGCAATCCGAGGTGCAATGAAGGCTAACCCGGAAAAGTTGCGTGTTGTGCTTCCTCAAACAATTGGTCAACAGCCAAGTGATGTTCAGGATCAGTTGATTGGCGTTCCAAATATTGTGGAACATTCTGACAGGGCTATGATGACACTGGCGGATGCTTCAAGAGTTTGCAACAGAGAAATTATTGATGAGTGCAATCAGTTAATTTGTTTCTTATCTCATACAAGTAAAACTCTATACAGTGCGGTTCAGTATGCCGAAGAAGGTCATAAAGTCGTCACTGTATTTTATTTGGATTAATTTTTATGAGTGATAATTTTAAAAAATTGACAGGTAAGAATCCAAAAGATTTTGAGCCTGTTGCTTATAGTCTTATAAATAATCATGATGAAGAGCTCTTTAAGGAACTTGTTGATAAAGATGATTATTTATTTGATTTTGTTAAAGCTAATGTAATTAATAGATTAGAAAAATTTTGTAATAACAATAATTGTAGGAATTTGATTTATTTCTTTAAATATTATTGTCCTACTTATGAAGATTTTATGATTTCTGTATTAGCAAAGTATGCAGATGAAGATTTAACTGACGAATTATTAGATTTATTTGAAAAAGGCTCTGAGGATGAAAAGACTTATTGCGCAAAATATTTTTCTATAATTCAAGATCCTTTAGCTCTTGATTTTTTAAAAAAATATGCATATAGTGAAAATTCTGCTTTGAGCTCAAATTGTGCATCTGCTCTTGCGGCATTTGGACAAACTGAAGAATACGAAAAGGCTTTATTAATGCTTTCATCAGAGGATGAATACGAAAAACTCTCAGCTGTTTCCTTTCTCGTTGCATATGGTGATAAAGACAGTGTTCCCTCTATTATAAATGCAATGAAAACATCTTCCGTATCTGAAAATATCGCAATAGAATTAGCGTATTTAACAGATATTTATGATTTGATAAGTTCTGACAGAGTAAACGGTCTTTATGTTTTGAATAATCTTATAAACAGTCTTGGAGATATTTCTGGTCTATATCAAATTTTTGATTTCAGATTGTATGATATTTTTGAATTTCTAAAAGAAAATATTGACTCAAAATCGGCTGTTGTGCTTAGAAATGCAATTGAAAAGTTTGAAACATTGACAGAAAATGACGAATATTTATTTGATGAAACAAAAGACGTAAAGCAGGAAGTTCTGGCTGTAAAAAATCTTTTGGGTTCAATAGATGTATCAGGACTAAAAACACTAGTTAACGAAGAGCTTAATCCGGACAGCTTATTTGTATTTACAGCTTTGGATTTCGTAGATAACCCTGATATTGTAAGAAATTTATTGCGCTCTGACAACCAAACATTGGTATTAAAATCTGTTGAAGTCTTAAAAAAATTAAATTCGCTCAATGATGCGGATAAAAATCTTGCTTTATCTGTTGTTGAAAATATTAATATAAAAAATGTAATAAATGCAATATAGGAGAATGTTATATGAAAATTTTTATTAGCGAGATTGAAGAGAATGTTCCTGAAGGTTTCAGAAAGCTGCATCATGAGGAATTAATAAATGATTATTTAAGTATGGATATGGATAACAATTTTTTAGTTTCAAAAAATGAATGGTTGCTTGCCTTTATAAAATTGTTATCAAATGATATTGAGGCTCTTGAGAAAGAAGGACCGGATTCATTATTAAAGAAGATTATGGATTTATCTGATGAATTTGATCATTATGATCTTGATGGCAACAAATACTTAGAATACGATGAATACAAGCGCATTGTAGATAATAATTTCTACATCTCCGAATAAGTGTTGAATGTACTATAATCCTTATATAGTGTACGTTTACCACTATTTAGTTTTGTAAAATTATTGGTATATCTGGGTTGTAAAAGATTGAGGTTTGTATTAAAATATGTTACAATAGTAGTAGGAGAAACTTATTTGCCCACATAAGCCTCTGATGAGTGTTAACCCCAACCCACTCTAAAAACAAAAAGGTATCCGGTTACTTAAAATGAAAAGGTGACATTATGGATACACTAATCTTTCAATGCAGAAGATTTGAGATTCCTTGCAAATTATGCGAGTATATTGTTATTTCGCTATTGCTTTTGACTTTAATTTTTTCTCAAGCAATTTTTCAACCGCCGATATTTGCAAATGATTTACTGGCTAATAGTGCTGTAACAACACCGTTACTAAAGCAAACTGCTGAAATTATCCAAAGCCAAATTGGTACAGATTTATTTAAATATAAATTTGAAGAAAGGATCAAAAATAAATATCAAGGGATAAGTGTTACAAATGTTGCAGATGGTATAAAGCATATAAAATTGGTAAAATATTATAATGGCAGACCTGTAAAAATTAATATTGTAGAAATGAATAGTAAAGTTGCAAGTGATTATGAATTAATGCCCGCAACCGCTTCTACTCGAACTTTACAGTATAAAACAACATTGAGAACAATCGCAAACAGAACAAATTCTGTTGTAGCTTTAAATGGTGGATTTTTCAAGCCTCAAACGGGGGTTCCTCTTGGAACATTAATGATAGATGGCAAAATGTACACCGGGCCTATTTATAACAGAGTTGCTCTTGGTATATTTGATAATGGATATGACGTTGCAAGAGTTGAGTTTAACGGAAGAATATCCGGTAATGGTTATGATATTAAAATAGATAATATAAATCAACCAAGGATGTTATCCTCATACGTATTGGCATACTCAAGGGATTGGGGGAAATATGCTCCACCTTCACCTCGTTATGGTGCTCAGATTCAGGTTGTTGGTGATAAAATTGTCGCAGCTTCTGCCAATCCCCTTCCTATTCCGGAAGACGGCTATGTAATTGTTGGACCAAAAGATGCCTTATCAAGACTATATGGTGCAGATAAAATTGATTTAAAAATGGGTACCAATCCTAAGTGGGAAAATGTAAAACATATTATAAGCGGCGGACCATACCTTGTTAAAAACGGCGATGTTTATGTAGATGCCGCAGAAGAAAAATTACTGGCAATTGGAGGACGAAATCCGAGAAGTGCTATTGGTTATACACGAGATAACGATTTAATTTTAGTTGCCGTTGATGGGCGCGAGGGAAGTTCTATTGGGCTAACATTAACTGAGCTCGCCCATTTTATGAAATCTTTAAATTGCGTAAATGCAATTAATCTTGACGGGGGCGGATCCACAGTTATGTACGTCAACGGCAACATCGTTAATAATCCGCATCAGGTTGGAGGGATCGCACTATCAAATGCTGTGGTTATTTCTAAAAAGTATTAAATTTATGATTTTTAGGTATTTTGCCAAATTAGGTTTTTGGCAAATTATACTAATTTAAAAATTTGTTAATCTCATCTATTAGAGTATTAATTTCCGGATTTTCCCTTATAGATTTAGCATTATTTGCAAATTTTAATGCTGCTTGGTATTGGTGGTTATTATAATAAATAACGGCTTTATTATAGTTCGCAAGATATTTTTCATCAGAGTTCGATGCGAGTTCTTCTGCTTTATTAAGATGTGCAAGGGCTTCGTCAATATTTCCCATATCTGAATATATTGATGCAATATTTATATGCCCTGTGGCAAAGTTTGGATATGCTTCAATATATTTTTGCATTTCAACTAATTTCTTTTCCAATAGTTCATTTTTGTTTCCAATTATCAGTGGGCTGTAGTAATAACTTTCATTTTCAAAATCATTACTGTTAATTATTGTAGGAGATAATTTATACAGTAGAGCCAAAGTTTTTAAATCTCTCATGGATAAGTATTGAAAATCGGATCTGTATTCTGAATATACATCGTGTGTTTTGTTATTATTTGAATACATTACATCATTAGAATTGTCGCTATGTCCCATAATCCCAAGAGCGTGCCCCATTTCGTGCAAGGCTGTATTATACAATTCCAAAGGTGTAAATTCTATATTACTGGGTTTTTTCTTGTGAAAAGTTATGGTCATTTGTTTTAAATTTTGTCCGGCAACAGTTGGTTCAGTATATCCTACTGCAAATTTACAGGAGTTTTGGTCACATTGTCCTGAAAAATCCTTGAATAATATATTAATATCTGCGGCCGACTTATTTGGCACTTGTGCAAATTTAATAAAACCTGTTCTGCTTTCCCATTGTTTAAGAGCTTTTTCAATATTTTCTCTGTAATAATCAGGAATAGAGGAATCTGATTCAATATAGACTTTTAGAGGAAATGATTTTATGTCCCAGCGTATAATTTCTTTTCCGGAAATTGCATTGTATATATAGTTATCTTCAACACCTTCTAACAATTCCTTTTTTATATTAAAAGCTAAATTTTTTGCATACTCTTTAGATTCATCATTAATATCAGAAGTTGCAATATTATATATTCCTTTTTCTACTGAATATTTAGGTTTTAGTTTTGAAAGAGCTCTAATATAGTAAAATCTCGCATTTTTATTTGATTTATCATTGTTTATTATGTGTTCAAAATGTTTTGCGCTAGCTTCATAATTTCCTGCTTTATATTCTTTCAGAGCTTTGTTATAATACATACCCGAGCTTAAGGGTGTTTTTTGCCAAATGATACCAATTAGTATGGCAAACAATATTGCAGCTAAAAATTTTTTAAGCATTTTTTCTCTCTTCTATTTCCTGTTCGAGTTGTTTTGCAAGAATTTTTGTATCACCTTTTAATTTAAAATATTCATTAAATTTTGCAGTAGTTTTTATATTGATACTTCTACCGTTTTTATCTTTATGTTTTGAGATTAGTCCTTTTTCTACTAATTCGTTAACGTGCTCATAAGCGTTAGAACGTAGTTTTACCAATTCAGTTTGCCTAATTGGTGCTTTTAGAGCTATAACAAGTAGCGTTCTTAAAACAGCCGGAGACAAATCCACCGGACATATTCGTTCTACAATATCGCTATAATCAGATTTTACCTGCAATATATAACCATCTTCGTCGTCAATTTCCAACGCTCCATCCCTTGAAGAGTAATCCAAAATAAGTTCTAAGAGAGCTTCTTCAATTACTTCCGGTTCTTCATCAAGATATAAAGCAATTTCTTCTAGCGAAAGAGCTTTTGCCGTAACAAATAGTACTGCTTCTATTCTGGATTTAAGCTGTTGCACCGGATGCTCCTCCTTTTACAATATATAAATCAGAATAAAATTCTTCCTGTTCAAGTTCGTAATCAGTATCACGGCTAAGGAATAATAGAGCCATATATGCACTGATTTTATCTAAACCTAAAGGACGTAAATCGTTTAATTCTATCCTTGTATTATTCCGGAATATCTGTTCCAGGTTATCTTTTAATTTTATAACAGCTTCTTCAATATATTCTTCATGAGCCATTGAAACTATTTCTTCAGGTGTTAAACGGGAATAGTTTCTGACGTGGCGTTTAGCACGCTCATGCGCACTTTTTAATGATGCTTTTTTTTCTAATTTTTCATAGAATTCCAATTGCTTAATCAAGTCTTTCAATGTTACAACTCTGTTGCGATTAAGTCTTATACTTGTTCTTCTTTGTAGTGCTTCGTCCCATCTTATTACATTACTTTTGGGAATAAAATCTTCTTCGTCTTCAGGATATTCTACAATAAAACCGTCTTCATCATATATTGCTTCAGGTTCTTCCTCTTTAAAATCTTCTATAGACAAACCTGCAAGTACATTTGATTGCATTCTGCATAAGATTGCTGCAAATAGTAATGTTCTGCTGGCAACCCTTAGATTTAAAGACTTCATTTCAATCATTTTTTGAAGATATTTTTCGGTTACATCTACTATATCAATATTCCACGGGTCAATTTTTCCTGATTTAGCCATTTCAACAAGAATACCTATACCGTCTTGATCTTTTGAAGATTCATACAGTAAAGTTGTTTCTAAATCCTGAGCATTTATAAGATTATTGTTCGTTGTCATCTCTTAATTTTACACCTGTAACTTTCGTTTTACCTTTTTCTTTTTGTGTCACACCAATAGTTCTGCTTGCTGCTTCAATCATTGGTCTTCTGTGGCTTACAACAATAAATTGAGTATCTTTTGATTGTTTTTGAATCATATCTGCGATTCTTTCAACATTCATTGTGTCTAAACTTGCATCTACCTCATCCAATGCATAGAATGGAGCAGGAAGATATTTTTGAATTGCAAATACCAATGCAAGAGCTGTTAGTGCTTTTTCACCGCCTGATAATGCTCCTAATTTGTTGTTAGTCGTTTTATCTCTTGGTTTTGCTTCTATTGTCATACCACCGGCTAAAGGATCTTGCTCATTTTCTAATATAAGTCTGCCTTCACCTTCTGACAATTGATGATAAATATCTTTAAAGTTTTCATTTATCGCTGTGTATGTCGTCATAAAGACTTCTTTTTTCTGCTGTTCAAAGCCATTCATTTTTTCTAAAATAGATTGACGTTCGGAAGAAAGAGTTTTAATCTGGTTGTCTAATTCTTCTTTTCGGGCAGATTTTTCTTCATATGAAGTAATTGCACGCATATTAACGTCTCCTAAATCCGCCATTCTTTTTTCTAATCTTTGAATTTTTGCATTTAATTCATCTATGGAAATTTCAACCGGTTCCAGTTTCTCAGTGTCGATTCCGGCATCTGTAAGCATATCCTGAGCTTCTTTTAATTGAGGCTCAAGTTCTCTGCGTCTTGCTTTAAAAGATTCAATCTGTTCATTGATTCTTTCAATTTCAGAAAGCTTGACGGCGCTATTTGTCTGAAGGTCAACCAGACTATTGTGAATATCTTCTTTTTGTTTCACAAGTTCTCCGATTTTTTCATCAATAACTGATATTTTATCAGACAGTACGTTTAATTCTTCCTCTAATTGTTTGATTTCTACTTTGCTTTTTTCTTTGTCTTGTTCAAGAGATTCATTGTTTTTAGTAATATTTTTGATATCTTCTTCTCTTGTCAATATCATTTGCTCATCAAACTTGATTTTATTTTCAAAACCGTTTATTTCATTGTTTACACTGAGAAGATTATTATTCAGATTTCTTATTTCGTCTTCAATACCCTGAGTTTTTTCTTTTAATTCTTTTAGGTCTTTATCACCTAAAAGTTTATCTAGCTGAACAAGTCTTTCTTGTGCTGAAGTAATTTCTTCTGACAGATTTATTCTTTTATTTTCAATTTTGTCTAATTCGGAGTTAAGTTTTTCTATTAAAGGTTCATTTTCGGTTATAAAGTTTTGTTTTTCATCCAAAAGTCCCTGACTATTGGTGAATTGTGAAATCATGTTATTTAATTCGAGCTTAGATTTTGAATATTCTGTTGAAGCTGTAGAAAATGAAATTCTTACTTTATCCAGTTTTTCTTCCAGTTCTTTGCGTTTTGCAACAGCATCATTATATTTTTTCTGAAGTTCTTCCATTTTCTTTTTTGCTTTTTCAACTTCAGAATCGTCATTTTTGCCAAAGCCAAACATCGATTTTTTTACATAACCGCCGGTTATAGCTGCAGATTTTTCATATAATTTACCGTCAAGAGTAACCATACGGAATTTTCCCATAAGTTCTTCTGCGGCATCTGCGTCTTCAACAATTAAAGTATCTCCGACCGCATAGAAAAATGCATCAAGATAAAGATCATCAAAATCAACAAGATTTATTGCAAAATCTATTACTCCTCGGTTTTTGGGTAGTTGAAGTTTCGTCGGAGCTTTTTTAATTTTATTTAAAGGTATAAATGTTGCTCGTCCTGTTCTTGAAGAGTTTAATAATTCCATTGCTGTATATGCAGCATGTGTATCATCAACGACAATATGAGATAATCTTCCTCCAAATGCAATATTTAGTGCAAGTTCGTATTCTTCATCTACTGAACCAAGTTGCATTAACGGAGCATGTACTCCTTCAAGGTTTGCATCCATAACAGTATTTATCGGACTTGATGAACCTGAAGCCGACATTGCACTTTTTTGTGCTTCAATTTCCGTATATTTGCGGTATGCCGCTCTTAAATCGTGATCATAATCTTCTATTGCTGTTTTGACATCATCAAGAGCACTCATTGTTTTGGTTTGAATTTCTTTTAATTCTTCCATCTCTTTTTTGATATCAGAAACCTGTAATTCTTTTAGAGATTTCTTATCTGCGAACTGTTCTTTGTCTTTAGTTGCATTTTCTATAAAATCTTTAGCATCCTGAATTTCTTTCTTTATATTTGCCAGTTCATTTTCTTTTGGTAAAGATTCTTTTAAAAGTTCATTATCTTTATCTTTTAAAGAATCAAGTTTTTTTGATGTTTCGTTTCTTTCCTGAATATATTTATCAGCTGTTGAACTAAGTCCTGAAATATCTTTTAATTTCTTGGCAAGCTCTTCTTTTTTTTCTTTTATTTGTGTTTCAATAATTCCGACTTTATCGTGAGAAAGTTTTATGTTTAATCTTTCATTTTCAATGTTTGATTTAAATTTTTCAATACCGTTTTTTGCATTCTCTATAGATTGCAACCCTTTTTGTATTTGGGTTTCATGATAATTTATCGCATTTTGTTTTGTTTGAATTCGCGCAGAAATATCACTTTGTTTATCTTTTAATTTAATTCTTTCAGCTTCACCCTGTTCTTGAAGCTTATCATTTAATTCTTTGTATTTTTCGTTAACAAGTCTTATTCGTTCTTCAAGGTCTTTTTTGTCAGCTTCCTTTTCTTTTAAATCTTTATTTGCCTTAAGGATATTTTCATGTGCTAATTGCAAATTGCGTTTCAAGTCAAAAAACTTAACTGTTCCTATTTGAGACTCCAGCTCGGATTTTTCATCTTTTAATTTTTTGTATTTTAGTGCAACTTCTCTTTCTTCTCTTAATTGCTCTAATGCAGCCGCAACTTCTGTTAGAATTAAGGATGCCGCATCTACTCTTTGTTCGACTTTCATTAACTCTGATTTTGCCTGATCTATTCGTCTGTCAAAATCTGCAACTCCCGCTATTTCATCAATAATCCCTCTTCTTACTTTAGAAGAACAGCCGATAATACTGTTAACATCTCCCTGCATTATTACATTGTAACTGTTAGGCGTAATGTTATACTCTTCAAGAACAGACTTTATATTTGTGAGGGTTTCGACTTTATCGTTGAGATAATATGTGCTGGCATATCCCTGAGAGTTCTTTTTAATTCTTCTTGAAACAGATAATTCATCTATGTCTTTAACTCCGCCAAATGTAACTTTTACTGTGGCTTCATTTTTATTGTTAAAAGTCGTAATGAAATCTGACAAATTTTCAATACGCAAAGCACTACCAGAGCGTAGTCCAAGAGCAAACATAACGCTGTCTATAATATTACTTTTCCCCGAACCGTTAGGCCCTGAAATCGTTGTAAATCCCTCCAGCAAAGGGATATCTGTTTTGTTTGCAAACGATTTAAAATTATCTATTTCAAGTTTTTTTATGTACATAAATCTTCCCAAGTGTAATATATCCATATTACAAGGATAAAGTGTACATGTCAAACTTTTTACAAAATCTATTTAGTGTAGTTTTGTGCATATTGAGGGTTTACTGCCAACCATTTGTAGGCTTGAGTTTCCATTTCAGGAATATCAATAACAAATGTTCCGCCGTATCTGCCCCTTGAAAAGACCAGGTAACCTTCTGAAGCTAAATTGTGAAAAGCTTTTCTAATTGTATTTGGGCTTAAATCCATTTGTTTGGATAACTCAATGATTGAAGGTAATTTTTCTCCAATATCATAATCTTGTGCAATCATTTTTTTTATGCGATTTTGAGTTTTTTCGTAGTGGTAAAAAGCCGTATCTTTTGCTGGTGCAAAAATCGACATTTCTTTTTTGTCAGAAGTTGTTTTGGAATCAGGAATTTGTATAACGCTTGTTCCGTATTTCCCTCTTCTTGACAGTATAATGTTTTTGTCATTGAGTATTTTAAGTGCATCGTGTACTGTTTTAATACTTGCATTAAGTTTTTGGGCAAGTTCCATATGAGAAGGAATTTTGTCTCCGATTTTTAAATTATTTTTTATATAATCTTCAATTTCTTTAACTATTTTATCAACAAGTGTTTCAGATTTTTTAGAATGATCTGAGCTAAGTGAAAAATCCAGAGTTTTTATAATCCAGCCTGATTCGTTTGAATTTTTGTATTTATGCTCAAGTATATTTTGAATTGCGAGGTTCTCCAGTGCAAGTCGGGTTGTGTTTGTTGAATATCCTATAATTGTCGAAACAGTATTTGAAGATGGGGTGTAATCTCCGACTTTAAAGCCTGATGTTGAGAGATATCTTTTTATTGCTTCAATTGCCAAATCTCTTTTTGATGTTAATTTTCTGAATTTTGAACTGGATTCATCTGAATTTTTTATAATTGTCCCTACGCATTGTTTAGATTCTACAAATCCTAAATCTTCAATGTATCTGAAAGCGTTTTGCATTGTTCCGATACTTACCCCTAATTTATATGCAAATTCCGGCTTTGAAGGTAAAATATCGTTAATTTTAAACTCGCCATTTGACAGCCCGTTTTTAATATATCCTATCAGCCATTTTGCAATTGCAACTGATTTTGATTCCGATATATTTTTCAAATCCGGTAATTTTGTATTTTCTGAAAGAGTAATCTTCTCTAGTTTATCTTTTAATCTTGTCATGTTATACCTACTTGTTTGACTTTAATGATATCCTATGTATAAAAAAACATCAACAAGTTTTTTGCTACTTGTTTCAAAAGTTCATATTAATCTTCTATTTATTGACCATATTGGATAAATGAAGGATACTATTTTTATGGTTAAGCAAGAAATGATAGCATTAGTTGATTGCGATTCTTTTTTTGTTTCATGTGAACAAAAAAGAAATCCAGACTTAAAGAATAAGCCTGTATGTGTTCTTTCAAATCCGGAAGGATGTGTGATCTCCCGTTCAAAAGAAGCAAAGGATATGGGGGTTCGCATGGGAGAGCCATATTTTATGTGCAAAAAAGAGCATGCTAATGCCACATATCCTGTTGCTGATCACGAATTTTATGCTTTTGTTTCAAGACAAGTCATGTCTGTTCTAAAAGATTTTAGCCCATATGTGCAGATATATTCAATAGATGAAGCATTTGTTGATTTTACCGGGCTAAAACGTCTTTATAATAAGGACTACTATGAGTTAGCGCAAATGCTTCGGCAAAGAATTTTAGATGAGGTTGATATTCCGGTATCTATAGGAATAAGTTCTTCCAAGACTTTAGCAAAATTAGCTTCAGACAAAGCGAAATATGAAAAAGATCATGTGTATATGATTTCTGATAATAACATTGATTTAGAGCTTAAAAATACAAAAATTGAAGAGATTTGGGGAATTGGCAGACGACTAACCGTAAAAATGAAAAAGAATGGTATTCTGACAGCTAAAGAGCTTGTAGAAAAATCTGATAATTGGCTGGATAAGCAAATAGGTATCCATGGAATAGAGATGCGTCATGAGCTTTTGGGAGAGATGACTTCACCGGTAATAAATGAATATTCTGTTCCAAAATCAATTCAAAATACTCAGGCTTTTGGGTTATTCACAACCGATTTTAATTTTATCAAAAGTGAATTAAACCGCCATATTCATACTTCCTGTCGTAAATTAAGACGTCATAATACAAAGTGCCGGCAGGTAGGGGTGATGCTCAGAACAAAGGATTTTAGGGTCTTTTATACCAAAAAAGACTTGCTCAACCCTACTGATTTTGAACTTGATATTTCTAAAGTTGCAATAGAACTGTTGAAAGAAATATACAGAAAGGATATTTTATACAGAAGTACCGGTGTTATTCTTGAAAAGATTGGAGAACATGGTACAGAACAGTTGTCTTTATATTCAGACAATGAAAAAGTAAATAAAAACAGGAATTTAACGCAATGTCTTGATAAACTGGAAAAGAGATTCAGAAAAAATATAGTAAAGGTCGGCTTTACAAAATAAGCATGTTTTTAAATCTCAAACTCATCCATTTGTATGAGTTTGTTCATAATATTAAAGTTTTAAAGATTTTTGCCGTAGTTACTTGATATAAAGGCATAAAAGAAGGAAATAAAATGAATAAAGAAGAGAAAAAACAGGCAGGAGTGTCTATGTTTGGTCAATCAGATTATTTGGTTGATGCTGCAATTGAAGAAATGTTCGCTTTGAATTTAGGTGACTTTTTATCGGAGGATCTTATATCAGAAGATTTGGCAAAGAAGATAAGTGTAAAATCAAATAAAAAAGAACGTTTAGTAAATCAGTTGAAAGAGCTTATAGACATATATTCTTCTAAAAATACCCTGTGTGTTTTAGATTTAAATAAGTCTGAAGAACAGGCGATATATACGTCTATTGCTAAATCAATTGTTCAAATGTTAGAAGTGGAAACTTGCCGAATATTTTTTGACAAAGAAGAAAAATTAACTTTAATCGGTAATTCTAATGGAGCAAATGAAGAATTGTCTATTTCTTCATTTGATCTTACTCATAATGATACGATTGAAAAAGATGGCTGTATATATATACCAATGCGTAACTCAGCATTACCTATCGGTGTTATTGAAATAAAAACGGAAAAGCGTTTGGATGATGATTTTCTTGAAGTTGTTATCAGTATAGCAAATCTGCTTGGAACAACAATAACACTTCAACAAGTTATTGAAGATACAAATACGGTTATTGATTCCGACTCTAGTACAGATTTTGATTTGAAAAAATTAAGAGGAGAAATTACTGCACTAATTGGTGATCTCTGCGACTACCAGCAAAGTTTTGTAGAGGCTCTTGCTAATGCTGTTGACCGAAAAGGCCAGTATACTGTTTCTCATTCCCGCAATAGTGCAAAACTTGCCAGAAAAATATGCTCAAAACTTGGCTTAAATGAAAAAACAACAGATTTAATATATTATGCCGGATTATTGCAAAATATCGGAAAAATAACATTACCAGAAAAATTGTTTGCTACAAATGGTAAGTTGTCTGCAGAAGAATTGAATAAAATTAAGAATCATACAAATGTCGGTGTTAATTTGTTGATGAATATAAACTTTTTATCAGAAGTCGTTCCATATATAACTTATCAGACAGAGAGAGTTGATGGATCTGGTTCTCCGGAAGGTTTAAAAGGTCAATCAATTCCATTAGGCTCAAGAATAATTGCTGTTTCGGATGCATTTTGTGCAATGACATCTGACAGACCATACAGAAAAGCTATGACCAAAGATCAAGCACTGGATATTATGAAAAATGAAATTGGTTCAAAATGGGATTCTGATGTTATAAACGCTCTATCCCAAGTTATAAAAGAATAAATTGATGCAAAAATAAGCGAAAGGCAGGAGGTTATATGTCCTGCCTTTTGTATTTTTAATTGTTTTTTAGTTTTTTTATATGTTTGTATATATATATGCATCCAAGTGTAATGCATGTAATAATTATCAGTCCGTCAAATTTGTGCCATAATGGAAGAACTACATCCAAATGCTGTCCTAATTTTACACCGGCATAAACCAATGCATAACTCCATATTAAAGAGCCTAAAAAAGTCAAAAAGAAAAAAGTTCTCTTTCTTGCTTTAAGTATTCCGGCAGGTAGCGATATGAAAGTTCTTATTATTGGCAGCATTCTGCAAATAAAAAAAGCCCAATCTCCATATTTATCTACCCATTTATCTGCTTCTTCAAGATCGTCTTTAGTAACAAAGAAGTATTTCCCGTATTTTTCAACGAATTTTCTACCTCCAAAATATCCTATATAATATGACACAATAGAACCTAGCAAACAGCCAAATGCGCTGGCCCAAGACACGATATGAAAATTCATTTTTCCTAATGATACTAAGTATCCTGCAAATGGTAATGTTGCTTCACTTGGTATTGGAATATTGCATGATTCCAGTGCCATTATTCCGATAATTGCCCATGCTCCCAGTCCAGAGATAACATTTTCAAGCCAAGATATTAATCCTCCCAATATTTGATCAATCATTTTTCATCTCCCTATATGTCACATGTAATTATATCAAAAAAATGCACAAAAAAAAGGCATTTAAATAATATTTAAATGCCTTTTCAAAATTATGTTAACCTCGTTAATTATTTACCGTTAACAACAGTTTTGAATTTTTTACCAGCTGAGAAAGCAGGAACTGTTTTAGCAGGGATTTTTAATTCCTTACCAGTTTGAGGGTTTCTGCCGATTCT